>NZ_JMQC01000011.1 GCF_000746925.1 Bacillus clarus | reverse complement strand
GTTAGTAAAGTTTGCTGCATGCATAGGCTGATTAACATCTCCTAAATAATGAAGTGATAATCCTAAATAGAAAAATGCATTTTTCAAATCTTTCTTTTGATAGGCTTCACCAGCTAATTTAAAATACTTTGCTCCTGTTTCTTTTGCATGTTTGGCAAGTGGAAGATATGTACCTCCTGTATCAGGATCATAGAAGTGTGAAGCGAATGTGCCATTATCAAAGTACGGATTTTCATAATCAGCAGAGTAAATGCCTTTTTCTAAATTAGCACGCCATTCATTTAATAGAGATATCTCATTTGGCTTCACAACAGTCTTATTTTGGGCCATAACTTCAATGGCTCTGTTTACAATCCATAAATGAGTACTTACTCCTTCATCATGTATGGCTTCCGCGGACCATTTATGACCAAAGGATATCCCATGTTGATGGTCATTTTCATGTGCAAACGCCACACTTTGAATAGGGGCTGATAAAGCAATTACTGAAGCTAAAGCAACAATTTTTCTTTTCATAAATATTCCTCCATTTGACATATAATCTAACATCACCCTCATGTACAATCTTAGCATTGACTAGTAAGGAAGTAGATTCTTTTTTCTTTATATGTAAAATTACATATTTTAATCCGAGATTACATTGCGGTTAATGTATGTATAATATGTAAAAGAACAAAATCATTTTATTTCTTTTGATCCAAATTATCGTGATACAATAATTACAGATAAAGGGAATTTTTGTGGAGATTGTTTATCTTTCATTACAAGATTTCATTTTAAAAAGTAAGTGAAGAAGAGGCAATAATACTTTCCAAAGAAAATAGCTTAAAGAACATTAAAGTGTAGAGTAGAGATCATTAGAACCGGGCATGTTCTTAAAAGAGCATCGACGTTGTGTAAAAGATATTATAAGTTATTGCAATAGACTCACATACAACGGATTCTTAGAGTCTTATACGAAAGAATTTGAACCCAATACCTTTATCCTACCGCACATGGGATATGCGCATATTGAGGGAAGTCATGATAATACAAATGGAAACTCAAAAATAGGGAGGTGTGATTCGAAACCAATCTTATAGCTTTTAATGGTAAAATATAGATAGTGATATTAATAATCTATTAGGAGGAAGGAATTTATGAAGGCGACTGGAATCATGCGTAAATATGGTAGTTTTACTATTCTTTGAGGTTTCAGGAATTACAGTTTTTTGCAATTTTCCTGTAATGATAATTAGTACCTTTTGTATAGGTTATTTCTAAATCCATTATTTGAAAAATAGAGCTGAAGATATCTATTCTAATAATGAACCTTAAATGGAAAGTATTAGGTTAATACTTGTTTATTATCTTAGGAGACAATAATTTCGGAGGGGAAAAGATGAAATGGGGAATAGAAGCAATAAAAAATACTGAAGTTAATGGTACTGATATCTATAAGAATTTAAATATTGGAGAGGGGTATCAAAGTACTTCATGGACATATTTATCCTTATCCTACCTTCAAGATTTTTTTGAATCATCGGGACTGAGTAGAGATACGATATTGGAACTGCTCCCAATTAGTTTTAAGGGAATTATATGGAACTTTTTAGAGGATGAGGATGTTGAGTTTATACGCGCGCTTACGAATCCAAAGAGATGTTTGGAAATTCTAGAGGAATTTAGTCTTATGGAAGCAGCTGTTACCTATGAACCGAGCATGGAATTTAAGTTGGGGTGGTTAAAAGAACGCTGGGAAAAAGGATACTATGTATTTGCAAATGGTTAAGAAAGTACATAAATGAGGATGAAAAGCTGAGGGAGAGAGATACGATTCATATAGCGATAGAGACCGTCCTTTTTTAGTTTTACAAAAATATTTAGAAATAAATCCCAATATAGTTCTGTTAACCACATCATCCATTTTGGGAGCGACAATTCCTGATATTTGTTATCCTGAATCTATTAGGAAGAAAGGTTACCTTATTCTCTGGGATTATAAATGAGGCGTTTGATCACCTTGTTTTAACGCATATTTTAATTTTTTTATTCTGTATTATGGCTTTGCTATGGTATTTTTAGTTACCTTGCACTAGATATCGGAAGTGCTTTTTAGCATTCGATCTTGTTGTTGAGAAGGATTCATAGGGAGAAGAAGGTTCCATGTGAAAAATGTAAATAAAAAAGCTCTTGAACTAAATTACTTGAGTTCGAGAGCTTTTTTATTAGACGATCGTTTAGAAATCGATAACAACAGAAGTGAACGTTCTATTAAACCGTTTGTAATTGTGAAAAAAATTGGATGTTCTCCAATACATCGCGAGGTGCTAGAGGAAGTGCCATTATGTATAGTGTGGTTGAAACTGCAAAAGAGAACAATTTAAGTCCCTATCATTATCCTCGTTATTTGTTTGAAACGCTCCCAAATATCGATTTAAACAATAAAGAGGAAATTGATAAAGTCTTGCCGTGGTCAATGGATTTACCACCTAGTTGCAAAGTACCGAAAAAAAGTGAAGCAAACAAAAAGTAACTCTAAAATCAACCTTTATTGTATATGTTGGAGTTACTTGACGTTTATGGAGAGGATATATTCGTGCACAGATAATTTTAAGAGTATGCCAGGAAATCTTTGGTTTATCAAGAAAAATTAAAAATGGATTATATAAAGAAGCTTCTGGAGGGGAGGAATATTAAGTTACAAAATATATCATATAGTAGAGGGGAGATTTTAGTAAAAGTTGAACAATACGATGGTTACTACATTTTCAATTAGGAAGGAAAGAACATGAAATTTCTATCTCGTTTTGTCCGACATTTCCACCGTTTGCAGTGGAAACTGACTTTGTTTTATGTATTAACAACCATTGGCGTACTATTGACACTTGAAGTGATGGGCTTTTTTATTTCACTTAGTTTAGTGAAATATAATGCGGACCGAATGTTTGAACAACAGATCAGTATACAAGCCCAAAATATATCTTCTAACTTTAACGGACCATTTATTAATCAAAATCAACTGAAGAAAGCCTTAGAAGATTGGCCTATTGAAGTAGGGACTAAATTCGATGGATTTTCTGCGGTCATTGATTCTAATCGGAAATTACTTACAAGTGCTGGAGAGGATGTGCCTCAGTTTATTGATTTTAAAGCAGAATTTCCAGCGAAAGTTGATCAGCATATATATACAGCGTTGTCACTGAAACCATCTGAAGCGCGTAAATTAAAAACATATAGTTACTATAAAGATGAGATTTTATATATTGTTGCTCCATTAGCAAATGAGAAAGATGTTCTTGGGGTATTAGTGGTTAAAGCAGAAAACATACATTTTTCTCTCTTTGATTTTTGGGAGGCTACCTTTCAGTTTTTTGGATTTAGTATTTTGGCTTTCTTTATTGGTGCAGCAATTGTTGGTATTACTTTTGGAATTATTACATCTCGAAGCCTCGTTCGTCGTATCCGAAAAATATTAAATTCTACAGATCAATGGAGTCATGGGGACTTCACAACATTTGTGCAAGATCCTTCAAAGGATGAATTGGGGCAGTTGGCACGTAAGCTGAATCAGATGGCGAAACAACTACGTACCTTATTTAAAGTCCGTCAAGATTTAGCTACACTAGAGGAACGTAATCGATTAGCTCGTGAGCTACATGATAGTATTAAGCAGCAACTATTTGCTACATCAATCTGGTTGAATACTAGTAAATCCCTTATTGGAAAAGACGAAGACAACGCTAAAGAGCATTTGTTAAAAGCAGAAAATGTGTTACATCAAACGCAGCGTGAGTTAAGTGCATTGATTCAGGAATTACGTCCTGTTGCACTTGAGGGGAAAGATCTAGCACATGCATTAAAGGATTATACGACGAGGTGGCAAGAACAAACTAGTATCAAAGTTAATTTGGAGATAAGTGGACAGCGACAAGTATCCCCCATTATTGAAGAGACATTCTTTCGTATCACACAGGAGGCACTGAATAATGTTGCACGTCACAGTCAGGCAAATAAGGTAATAATTCATCTAGATTGTGAAGAAGTTGTAACTCTTTCTATTTATGATAATGGTTGCGGGTTTGATATTCAAAGGATAGATCGACAAGGTGTAGGGTTGTCTTCTATGCGTGAACGGATTCATATGCTAAAGGGGTACATTGATATCCAAAGCGAGATGGAGAAAGGTGTGAAAATTACTGTTCAATGTAAGCAACCAGATAGTCAAGAAGGTAACAAGCCAAATGCCAATTGCAATTTAGAAGAGGTGGTAGAAAATGGGGAAGAAAGATCCGATTTCGATTTTAATTGTTGATGATCATGCCATTGTAAGACAAGGATTGAATGCTCTATTTACAATTCAACCTGAATTTCAAGTAGTTGGAGAAGCAGAAGATGGTGAAAGTGCTATGGCTCTAGCTACTGAACTTGTACCAGATATCATACTAATGGATTTAGTGATGCCAGGTATCAATGGTGTAGAGGCGATTCGAAGAGTTAAGCAAGTTAGTCCTCATTCTCAAGTAATTGTGTTGACTTCTTATCATGAGAATGAGTACATTTTTCCAGCATTACGTGCAGGAGCAATATCATATGTACTAAAAGACATTGAGCCTAATCAATTGGTTGAAACAGTAAGGAGAGGTGTACAAGGTGAATCCATTATGCATCCACGGGTGGCTGCACGGGTTGTTAATGAGATTCGTGCTACGAAACAGGTATCTCCCAATCCGTTTTCCGAGCTAAGTGAGCGAGAATTAGAAGTATTAAGATTGATTGCTAGGGGACTCACGAATGCTGAAATTGCTGAAAGGCTTTTCATTAGTGAAAAGACAGTTAAAGGACATGTTAGTAACATTTTAAGTAAGCTCCATATGCTTGATCGTACGAAAGCTGCTGTTTTTGCCTGGGAACAAGGGTTTATGCGTTCGAATCAGGAAAAAAATGATTAATATAGATTAGAAGATTTTTTGTACCAATTCCATTATGCGGAATTGGTATTTTTATTTTTCAATATTTCCAGGTTGTTACCTTACAAATGTAATTATGGAATTTCTACACTAAACGGATCCATAGAACTGTTTATAAACAGTTCTATGGATCCGTTTCAAATTAGCTTTCTTATCATAATATGAACTTATTCATCAATATACACTGGGGAGGTGAAGAATATGGTTTTTAAGTTAAATCATATACGACGGTCGAAAGATCACGATTCACAAGGTACATTGAAAGACAGGGTGGAAAAGCGGAATTTTTTACTATCAAATTGGTATCGGTGGATTACCTATATAACTGCAGTTTGGTCCATATCTTACGGGTTTATGGGAGCTTATGGGGCTTTAGGAGGCGCGGGATTTCCTTTTGGTGAAAATGATCCCAGAGGGTTTATGATGGGATCATTTTCACCAAATATACAATCAGATGTGGGAGGAATAACAATTGCTTGCATCGGGTGGCTTGGATCAATCGTTGCATTGGCTACAATCCGAATATGGGGAGAAATAATTCCACGTGCAATCCTGCTCATCTTCGCATGGATAATGTGTATCACCTTAGTATTTGTGATTCCCGATGTCCGGGTATTACAGAATTTCGCTTATTCATTCATGCTATATTTTCAACTTATCGATTGGCCTGTCATAAATCAACTTCTATGTATGGTAGGAGGATTTTTATGGGGAGCGACAGCTTTAACTTATCAGCGGCGGAGCAGAGGAGCATGTGTGATTTGTGGGCGAAAAAAAGAGACTCAAGATAAATCAATTGCCGGAAATAAAGTTGGGAAATATGCGACCTATATTGCTATCGTTATGGCACTTCCTTATGCGATTGTTCGTTTAACGTGGGCTGCAGGGATCCCATTGGGGATGAGCAATACAGCAGCAACGACAATTAGTAACCAGTCACTTGCAGAACGTATGATAGAGGCTGTTCTGGGTGGATTACCTATATGCGGTGCTATTCTGACATTGGGGCTTATCCAAAAATGGGGAGAAAGGTTTCCTCATTGGTTCTATTATTTGGGTGGAAAACGCGTTCCTATTTGGTTCGCGGTGATACCAGCAACATGTGCATCTGTTCTCCTCATTCTTGCAGGATTAAAAATAAGCCCGATTATCATTTCGAAAATTTCGGACGGTTCCATCAATACTGGAAATTGGGGAGAATTAGGGCCATCACTATTTTGGCTTCCATGGGGAATAGCATTAGGGCTAGCGACTATTTCTTACTGTCAAAGGAGGCGAGGGCAGTGTAAATATTGTAGAAGGTTCTAGCATTATCACTTTCTAAAAAAAGGAGTTGTTCTTTCGCGATGTCAAATACTGAGAAGAAAAGCGAAAACGGAATTCATATTTTTAGATGGTTATCATTATGGCCCAAATGGATTGGTTATACGTCAGTTGTTTGGTCGTTGATGTATTTGATATTAGGCCAGTATTGGGCATTGGGAGGAAAGGGGTTTCCATTTGGAATAGGGGATCCACAATCTGAATACTCAATGCTAGCTGGTTTGAAGCCTGAAACTGGTGCACCTATAATGGTTGGCTTTGGATTTTTTGGGGTCATTGTAGCTGTCATGATGATCCGTGGCTGGGGCAAGGGCCTGTTACGAGTAGTATTACTCATATTTGTGTATATGTTAGTAGCGATTTTATTATTTGCGGTTATTGACTACCGTGTTTTAGCGTCTGCAGCATATGGGTTTATCTTTTTGATTGGAGCGCCATTTGATTTTCCGCATGGAGTTAAATTTTTTGAACAGATGATGTATTGGACGATTATAAATCAATATATAAGTATGCTAGGAGCTTTTCTATGGAGTGCAACTGCCCTAGTCTATCAACGTCAAACACGAAATGCTTGTTCGTATTGTGGCCGAAATAGTAATCACTCAAAATGGACATCACAATCCTCAGCAGCATCTTGGGGGAAATGGTGTACTTACATTGCCATAATAATTCCTATCTGTTATTCCATAACAAGATGGTGTTGGGCGATAGGTATTTCACTGGGGACTACCAAAGAATTGCTTGATTCCTTTGAGCGTGATTCACCTGGAATTTGGTTAATGGGCGCATCCTTGGCTACCGTAGCTCTCGGAGGGGCAATTCTTACGCTGGGACTTATTCAGCCCTGGGGAGAAATTTTCCCGCGTTGGTTTCCGTTTATTGCTGGTAGACGTGTACCTCTTTCATTAGCCATTATACCTGCTTCACTGGTTTCCATAATGGTTACTTCAGCTGGCTTGATGTACATCCGGGGGTTTATTAATAAAGGAGGCCTAGATCATAGGGGATGGGCATTGGAAGGTCCAGAATTATTATGGCCCATTTGGGGATTGGCTCTGTTTGGTGCTACGATTGCTTACTATTATCGGAGACGTGGTATGTGTAAATATTGCAAACAGGTTATAAAGTGAAACTTTAATCAGTGGGGATTTTCTCCATCCCCCACTTAACTTCTTTGCTTTTGCTGAATTTTGAGGTGTGGGCTTACTGCCCGCGAATAGCAGGATAAATACGGAGTTACAGGAAAACAAAGCTCTTTTACGTTTTAAATAATTCAACAAATTTTGGAACGACGTTTTATACAGTAACAGTTTTATAGGATAGAGGATTAATAACTTGAGCAAAAAGAACTCGGTATTCACTTCCTTAACATACATACTAGTTTGTTAATTATAGACACCTTTGGGAGTTTGTATATAATTAATTTATTTTAAAACTTGAAAAATATCAAAATATGTAATTTGTTTGACGATTTTGACAAAAATATTTAATATTTGTAATTTTTTGTTTTATAATGGTAATTGGGTTTATTGTGATTATTCTAAATATTACAATGAAAACTCAAGTTAATTTAGGGAGGTTTCAAAATTGGGAAAAAGAGTTATCGTAAGAGTTTTTACATTATTATCAGTACTGGCATTATTCCTTAATGTGTTTCTACCAAGGGCTAGTGCAGAAGTTATGACTCACGAAAAGTATTCGATGGATTGGAGTTATAGTAATCAATTTGTAAAGTATATTAGAACTGAAATGATTAAAAATTCAAGTGGTCAGATTGCATATTGCTTAACTCTAGGATTAAAATCACCAAATGGAGAAGATCTACCTGAAATGGGGAAAACCGATAATGTGGTATATCGAGTATTATTAAATGGTTTCCCGCAAAAGAGTGCAGAACAGTTAGGAGTTGCGAATATACAAGAGGCACATTATGCAACCCAACTTGCTGTATGGAATGCTTTAGGACAAATCGATGTAAATGAGTTAAAACATGCGAATAAAAATGTAGAAAAAGCGGTTAAGGCTATTATTGATGGTGCTAACAGAAGTGAAGATACACAAGATATTTTTATGAATGTTATTCCAGCTGAAAAGCAAAAGGCGGAATTAAAAGGGGATTTCTTTGAAACAAATTTATATACAGTTCAAACGAATGCAAAAAGCGGCATTTATAAAGTTATAACAAAAGCGGCTCCTAATGGTGTGAAAATTGTAAGTGAGAATGGTGAAGTGAAAGATCAACTTTCTGTCGGTGAAAAATTCCGTATTCAAATTCCTAAAAACACAAAAACGGGTGAATTTAACTTAAGTGTGTCTGCTAATTTGACTAAAGTTCAAGCAATCGCTTATCGCGGAACTGATACAGTTCAGAATGCTACGGTATTATTAGAAAGAAACGAGGAAAAGCTTAGTAGTGATCTTGCTGTAAATTGGGAAGCTGCAGGTTCTTTAAAAGTGAAGAAAGTTGGAGAAAATGGTGAATTGCTAGCTGGTGCAATATTTGAAGTGTTTAATGCAAATAACGAGTCCGTTGGTAAAATCACTACAAATAATGATGGGATTGCAGAACTGAATAATTTATCTATCGGTACTTATATTATAAAAGAGATCAAAGCACCAACAGGATATGTGTCAGGTGATAAACCACAAACTATTGAAGTGAAAACAGGCGAAACTGGGGAAATTCAAGTCGTTAACAATAAAGTAAAAGGTAATATCGAAATTAAAAAGCTAAGTGATTCAGGTAAAGTTTTATCTGGGGTTGAATTCACAGTCTTCTCTGAAGACGGAAAAGAAGTTAAAAAAGTAGTAACAAATGAAAATGGAATTGCTAAGGCTGATGGGCTTACATATGGTAAATACTTTTTCTTAGAAACTAAAACACCAAACGGATATATTGTAAATAAAACGAAATATCCATTTGAAATTAAAGAACACAATAAAACAATTACTTTTACAGTTGAAAACACTCAGGTTAAAGGCAGTGTGAAACTATTAAAAGTAGACAATGAGGATATTAGTAAGAAGCTAGAAGGAGCAATATTTGAACTGAAAGACGCTAGTGGTAAAGTAATCGGTGAATACAAAACAGATAAGAACGGTGAAATTAACGTTAAAGATTTAGCATATGGTAAATATTCATTTGTAGAAAAGGCTTCTCCAAACGGTTACGTTCTTGTTACAGAACCTATTTCGTTCGAAATAAAGGAACATGGGAAAATTATTGAATTACTAGCGGTTAATCATCTTATCAAAGGTGGATTTGAAATTACAAAAATAGATGTAGCCGATGGAAATAATAAGCTTCCAGGTGCAGAATTTACAATTTACAATGAAGCAGGAAAAGAAGTAGTAAAAGGAAAAACAGATGATAAAGGTATCGCGAAATTTGAAAAATTACCGTTTGGTAAGTATACATATAAAGAAACAATCGCACCAAATGGTTATGTAGTAAATGAAGAAACATTCTCGTTCGAAATTACAAAAGACGGTGAAATTATTAAACATGTAGTAGAAGATAAAAAGATTACAGGAACATTAGAAATTACGAAAGTAGATGTAGCCGATGGAAATAATAAGCTTTCAGGTGCAGAATTTACAATTTACAATGAAGCAGGAAAAGAAGTAGTAAAAGGAAAAACAGATGATAAAGGTATCGCGAAATTCGAGAAATTACCATTTGGTAAGTATACGTACAAAGAAATAATCGCACCAAATGGTTATGTAGTAAATGAAGAAACATTCTCGTTTGAAATTACAAAAGACGATGAAATTATTAAACATGTAGTAGAAGATAAAAAGATTACGGGAACACTAGAAATTACAAAAGTAGATGTGGCAGATGGAAATAATAAAATTCCAGGTGCAGAATTTACGATTTATAATGAAGCAGGAAAAGAAGTAGTAAAAGGAAAAACGGATAAAAACGGTATCGCAAAATTTGAAAAACTACCATATGGTAAGTATACGTATAAAGAAACAATCGCTCCTGAAGGATATCTTATTAATGAGGAAATATTCTCATTTGAGATAAAAACAGATGGAGGAATCATTAAACATACTGTAAAAGATCAAAAGAAACCAGTTACTCCGGGTACAACACAACAGCCAGAAGATAAAACACCTTCAAAAGAGAAACCGAACGACCAGCCAAAAGAACAGCAGCTGCCTACGAAAGAGGTTGAATCAAAATTTGGATGGTTACCGAAAACGGGTACTAACCTTGTAAGTTGGATTTCAATTGCAGCTGGAGCACTATTATTAGTCATTGGTGGAGTAGTATTCTTAAAGCGTAAAAATGCATAGAAATTAAAAGATAAGCACACCTACTTGTTCAAATAAGAAGGTGTGCTTATTTGTTTTCTATAATAAAGATCAAATGGATAGGATTCTATGAACGCTTTGTATAATTGTAGATTTAATGTACAGATTGTTCCACTTGTTTTTGCTTTAATCGTTGTTCTAAAACATGAATCATAAAGAAGAAATGTTCCGCCTTCCTTATAACATGATTAGCTAATAACAGATTAATAGCATTTCGAATTTGACATGTTTGAATCAGTTCTAATCCAGCCTGTTTCAAATTTCTTAACTCAATGGTGCATTTTCACTATCTTTATTCATTTTTCTAATAATTCGATATGTAGGTTCTTTCATAGCATTGATTCAATGTCCCTACCCTGGTTGAGAAGAACTTCAAAATCATCACCAAATTTTGAAGCAGTATGAACTAAATTCCTCTCCGATTGATTGAGTAACGAAGCAGTAAAATGGGAATGTTCTATCATAATTCTTAACCAAAATTGATTCTCGGTTAAAGATCTTTCAATAAAAAGTTGTTCTGTTAATGATTCAGGTAATGCTGCTTTCAATTCAGGTGGTAGAAGCATCGCACGTTGAGGATCCATAACAAAATGACCAGGAACAGGTTGATCTGTAGACATGAGAATCACTCTTTAACCCTTGAAAGTCTATACTCTGCTATGTATATAAAAAAAGAGATAATATAGGTAGAGGGTATAAGCATTTTTCTAAAGGTTTTTAATGATTCGAACAAAAAACGACTTTTTAAGAAAACAGGAATTTTTCACATAAAGATTATTTATTACCTGGGGCGGGTTGATCCACTCCCTTAATACGGTGTTTATGCCCATTATCTTCTGTCGTATAAAAATCATAATAATGAACATGCATCCCGTTTCCAACTGGAATTGGTGGTCCAGAGTATGCCTTATAATAGTGCGTATGTCCATCCTCAAACATAACATAGCCTTCTGTATAATGAACATGCCCGCCATCCTGTGATGAAATCGGTGGAGATGTGACATCTAAACATTGATGTACGTGCCCAGCTTCAACAGATGTATAATCCACTGATCCATGGTTATGATTCGGCACAAATCCAGAAACAAAATCAGCTTTTCCTACTCTGTTCATTCTCCTCATTCTCCTCATACAAAAAATAAAATCTATAACTAATATGCTTTCATTATCAAAATAATTACTATCTATTGAGTAACTTTTGGAAGCATGTTGTGGTTCTCCATTACAAGGTCTAAATCTATAATAGGTTTTGTACTTAGATTATTGACTGAAATACTGCCAACATGTTCAATGGACAATAATATTTACTAAAAATATATTAATACTTTAGAATTTCTTTAATTTTCATTAATTTTTGTTTAAAGTTATCCATTATATTTATAATGTGTTTATTTAAATTTATCGTATTGAAACAGGGTTTCACATGGATAAAAAGCAATCCGAAAAAATAAGGTCCTCTTTAAATTAAATATACTGTTTTTTTGCGTCTTTTTTCTATTTACAGCGGTCATTATGCAGCTAGGAAAAGTACAACTTATTGAAGGGGGATATATAAGAATTTAGTTAAAAAACGAGAGAATGCGATAATTAGTATTCCAGTTCTGCGCGGGAAAACTTTTAATTGAGAAAGTGAAATGGTAGTTAATAATAGTGCTTTTCGTACGATTACATATACAAGAATGAAGGAGGGAAAATCAGAAGATATTCCAAAAGCAGCTAGAAATCATTAAAGTATCGTAAGTAGATTTAAATAAGCTAACTGAAATAGATAAGAAAGATTTTTGGATGCAACTAAATAAAGAGAAAACTCAAAAAAGATTACTAAAAAAGATGAATGGAATTTGCAAGGGAAAACATGAAGGGAAAGCGTTTGATAAAAAATACAGGATTTAAGACGAAAATATGTTACAGAAGAAGAGCTCAAGGAGTTGAAACTACAAGATTTAAACGTGTTAGTAATTAAGAATAGAATGAGTGGAGTCTTCCAAATGACATTTCAAATTATCAAAAGAGATATGCCGGAGAAAGAGTATGCTATGGTTAGTGAAAACTTAAGTGAATTCCCAAGCGTTGATACGGCAATTGACTGAGAGCGTAATTACGTAAATGGTGACAAATGAAAACGATGGAGAGAGGAAATAAAATGAATATAGTGAACTTACGTCCTAAACAGCGGTCTAAGTATCGTATTAGACTAGGAACATGGTATTACTCTACAAAGAGGTACATTCAGTGGTTAACAGACGGAAAAGCATACACAAAAACGTTCCAACAAGAAAAGTTACCCTGCACAGCGATTCAACACCGAACGATACTACTTCGCAAGCTCAAAGATGTAGATATGTGGTATCAACAGAATAAAGTTGTTAATTTAAAGATTGCCATTAAACAGCTAGATGGTATCGTCATTAGACCGGGAGAAACATTCTCTTACTGGCGTTTAATAGGTAAGCCTACGAGGAGGAAAGGGTATGTAGAAGGTATGATACTACATTATGGATCTTTTCAAGCAGGCATTGGAGGAGGGCTTTGTCAACTTTCAAATTTAATATATTGGATGACCTTACATACACCTTTGATAGTAACAGAGCGATATCGTCATAGCTTTGATGTCTTTCCTGATTCCAAACGGACCCAACCATTTGGAAGCGGAGCGACTTGTTCCTATAACTATTTGGATTTACAAATCAAAAATGAAACGGACCAATCGTATCAACTTCACCTTTATATCACAGATAAGCACTTAGTTGGTGAATGGAGAACTGTCTATCCGCAGCTTTATCAATATGAAGTCTATGAAAAAGAAAACTCAATTCAATCTGCATACTGGGGTGGTTATATACGACATAATGTTATTCATCGTAGAGTATATAATCAACAGAAGCAGTTTATAGAAGATCAATATGTAACGGAGAATCACGCTATAATGATGTACGAACCACTATTAGCTTGTAATAATGAGGAAAGTGAGTAATATGGCACACCAGTAGTTTATCCAGTTGTGGTGCAAAAAATAATGTCATTGTGTGCGCCGAAATTATTTAAACAAATAGTGCACCTAATATTTATATATTTATTTTTAAAAATGAATTGACTAAATTTATTTCTTTCAGTTGTTACCTTCTCAAACTTATCTACTTCAGTAGATTCTTTCAAATGAATATTTTTAGATAATATTTATAACATAAATGTACATTACTGTTACGGTACAAATAATCCTTAGCATGGGTTTTATGTTAGTGCGTTGGCTGTACCCCTATGTGTATAGGTATACAAAAAAGCTTAATTAAAATGTGTAATTTATTATAAAGATCAAAAAATCTACATTTGTTTTATAAACTGTCCCAAAAAGTAAAGTTTTTGAAATGAAATTATTTAAGGGGAATCACAGTATAATATTATACGTTTTTAATGTTCCAAAAAATGAATGTAGAAATTTGATTTATATATGTAGAATAGGGGGGAGAATCTGTTTGCATGTCCTGATTGTTTTTATATACAATAAAAAAAGAAATAACATTAGGCAGGGAGATGAAAACCTGTGTCCAATCAACAATTAGTAAATTTACGCATTGATTTTGCCTTTAAACAATTATTTGGCACAAATGGTAGTGAAGATATTCTAGTTGCATTTTGAAATGCCATGTTGCAAGATTCCTTAGAATCCCCTATTGTTTCTCTACAGATAGCAGATCCACATTTACATCGAGAGCATGAAGAAGATAAATTATCTATTTTAGATATTTCAGCAATATTAGATACAGGAACAAAGGTAAATGTAGAAATACAGTTAAATAATAATCATGACATGATTAAAAGAAGCTTATATTATTGGGGAAGACTATATATATCAATTACAAAAAGGGATGCCATATAGTTCTCTTAATAAAACGATCACCATTAATTTATTAAACTTTGTAATGTTTCCAGAATATGAAGCATTTCATACAACAGGAATCCTATGGAATCAGCAACAACAGAAGATTCTTTTGTGAAAATTATATGCGAAGGTTTACCGAGGAATGATGAATATACGTAAGCTGACTAGGAGAGGGATTATGAATATAGAGAATGTAGAAGTAGATGGGGGAAATATTGCCGTCGTGAGAAGCAGTAAGATATTAATATGTGATGTTCAGGCAGCATTGGATCTTATGGCAACCGTACAATATGAAGCAGGATGCAATCGCATCATTATAAACAAATCTCTACTAAGCGAAAGTTTTTTGATTTGAAAACACGCCTTGCAGGCGAAATCCTTCAGAAGTTCATCAATTATCGAGTGAAGGTTGCATTTATTGGAGATTTTTCCGTGTTCAAGTCAAAGCTTAAAAGATTTCATCTATGAATGTAATATCGGAAACGATTTCTTTTTCTTACCAACCGAGCAACAAGCGATTGAAAAGTTAAGCACGTTGAAGTAGATGGTGGAAAGAGTATATTAAACCCCGTAGGTGCAGAGTAAAGTAAGTATTATACTAGACTAACCAGTTAATAAAAACAATAATCTTCCACAACTAATCATAATTGTGGAAGATTATTGTTTTTAAATGATTTTATTGTTGTTTATTTTGGGTGGGGCAGCTAAGATACGTGTAAAACTTGGTCACAAAGATACATTATTTACGAAAAAATGTTTTTCGAGGGTATTTGTTACATAAACGTTTGTTTTTGTTACGTTTTGTATTTGAAAATATGAAATGTCCTAACCATTGAATTAGTTGTAACAAAATACTGTATCAAAAATCATCTGTAACAGTATTCATAAAACACCTTTTTGTTACACCGAAATCTAATGATGGAAATAAAATACAGCCTATGACCAAAAATTACACGTATCTCGGCTGTACCCCTTCATGTTTCTAAGCCTCGTGTGATAATCAGTCTGTCCAAAATTAGAATATCTTTATCCACCAATTGTTTGGATTAACGGTATAAAGAAAGATTCCGATAGGAATCCTCACTTTTTTTGTAATTTATCACTTTTTGCACCAGAACCATAAAAAGCTCTGCTATAAAACAGAGCTGAAAAACGAAAAGATATTTACCTACTATTCTCTTAATGAACCATCAGCATTAAAGTAATAACTTTTTCCATCAATTGTGTAAGAACCATTTGCAATCATATCTCCCCAATTGCTAAAATAATACCATTTCCCATTAATTTGTTTCCAGCCTTTTTCCATAACTCCTGATTCATCTAGATAATACTAAACAGAAGCTATCTGTTTCCAACCTGTTAGCATTGCTCCGTTCTCATCAAATATATACGTTTTTCCATCGATTATTCTTTTACCTGGGTTAACCATAGCACCTGTAGGATAAAAGTAATACCATTTTCCGTCAATCTGTTTCCAATCTGTCACCTTACTTCCTGATTCGAAATAATACCACACTGAATCAATTTGTTTCCAATATCTTCTTAAAAATAATAAATTTATGTTATATTTATAACAAAAAACTAGAACAAAAGTTCTGTTTTGTGGTAAAATATTCATATAGAAGTTGTTAATGAGCGGTGAGAATCTAGAGTGAATTAAGTAGGTAAAACTATAAATTTTTATGGAATCAGCTGATACTATTTATATAAACGTGATAAATAGTATTAGAGAGTATAGCATCTATAATGATTTTTAATCCTATTAATGAGAAAAGGTGATAAATAGAAATTATCTTTCCTATAAAAATTAGTGAGAGTCAAATTTATTTACTTTAATATCATGATTATCAATAGATATAGAGAATTAAATTTATTAATCGAAATGAGGCGTATTTAATTGAAATAAATTTTAGGATTCCTAGTAATTTTATTAGGATAGTCCGTTTTTTTTACCAGTAGAAAAAAGGTAAAAAGTATTCAAATAAAAAAAGTTGTCATTCATTTATCTCAAATCAATGATCCAGGTAGTGGCTGGTAATACGAAGCATATATTGAGTTATAGAAGTATTAAATGGCATCGTTTTGAATGAGGCGATGTCATTCCTATGCTTTAGGTAGATTCGCTTTTTATACATATTATAAAAAACTGAAATAATGTGAAAGAAATCACAAAATTCTATGGTGAACATGGGGGATTTGGGATGAATAAACAAGAGTTAGCTAAGGAAGTAGTAAAGCTATGGTTAAAAGGGGGAAACAAAATTAACACAGAGGAAATTGTAAAAGCATGCCTTTTTGAAACATACAAAGAAAAAAAGATAGCCCAGTGAGGGCAGAGCCATCCTTTCATGGATATTCGTGAAAGGGTGGCTGTTTTTGTCTAAAATTATACATCTTCTTAACTTGATGGCTATGGGACAATGAGATAGTCTTTTTGCTTAGTTACTTTTTTTGATTTTATATAGTTTACATACATTTCTAATTGTTCCCAGGCTTTTTGACGTTCTTCTTTTGGAAGATTTTCTATTAACTTTAGAATATTCTTACCTTCTTCAGTTACAGTTTTATATTCTTGTTCGGTTAGCTCTGGATCATCAGATCTACCTAGAAGATAATCAGTTGTAATATTAAAATAATCAGCTATCTTTTCTAATGTTTCACGACTAGGCGTTTTCTTACCTTTTTCGAAATAAGATACGGCCATTTTCGAAATTCTAATAGCATTACCTAATTGCTCTTGGGTTAGCTTATTATTTTTTCTTAGCTCTTTGATTATATTTCCAATCATTTTTTAACCTCCTCTATAGAGAGTACCAATCCCTTAATAAATTATAAAGTAAACAATACGTTTACTACAAGTGATATTTATTTCTATAATCCTTAAAAAAATCCTTTGTATAAATCATAGATTTACTTGTTTTTGAATTAAGATTAATGGAGGACTTAGTTATCTTTAAAAATTGAAGATAACAGAATAACTTGTCAAGATGTTTACAATACAGTAGGGATAACTAAAATGTGTGATTAACCCTTGAACTAATCACCACTCAACGTCCTCATGGATTGTTTGAAGTGGAATAACCTACGGTTAAAAACAAAGTCGTTTAGTGGGAAACGAATGTCGGAAAACGATAAAAGCCCCCGAAGGAGCTTTGTATAGCTTATTAATTAACTTGAAATTGATTGCTGTACGCAAATTTTTTTCAGCACGAAAAAAGGTCACTAATTTTCCAGAAGTATATATATCGACCAATATTTATTGGTACGATTGAGTAGTTTAGTGATTTGTTAAGGTTAATTTATTATTTAGTGATTTGGAATAGACTACCATATGAGTACTCATAGCCAATTCTTCCTTCGAATTCAAAAGTGTATTGCAGCACAACAACATAAGTTCCGGGGTCATAAGCGGTTGTGATAGGAGTTGTAAATGTAGCTGTATATTCATCTGGGTTAGAGTCTGTAATTGTTTTATAGCGATGCAACGAACCATCTTCCAACACACGATAAATTTTAACAGTAGCTTCATCTCCACCCCCAATACTATCGTTGATTGTGATTGTTTGGCCGTGTTTTTTATTTCCGACGGAAAGATTTGAATCTAAATTGATATTATGATGTAATTCTAAATATGTTTTAAATGGCCAATCATCTTGAATAGCTGCTTGTACTTGTGTTGTTGGTTTTATCAATTCAACAGCTGCAAATCCTCCAAATGCTAAAGCTCCTGCTAATACTACTTTGCTAAATTTTCTCATTCTATTTCTCCTTTTAATTTTTCTCAATGTTTTTGAGTAGTTTATGATGGCTTCAACATGTTTCATTAGATAGTGTTTTGTCGCCTTTCTAAATCATTATCTCCATCTATTATTTAAAATTCGTTATATGTTAATTTTATCCTTCAAGAAATACATAATAATTTAATTGAAGGGAACCCTCCTATGGGGACTGGAACAAAACATCTCTTTCATTCGCATACTAAACATGAATGGAGGAGGAAATTGAATATGAAATATGATGAGTATGAGTGAGTATAGATATGCGAGAGTAAACAAGAAGATTTTTTGGTTATTAGTACAGCTATGTATTGGTATCGTAAAGTGGATCATCTAGAATATAGGTTAGACATAATTATGTTATTCTATGAAAATAACGATAAAGATTTATAGATTAAAAACATGTTGCGTTGAAATTTTCTAGTAGCAAAGGCAAGGTATGTTATGTATGTAACGAAAAATATCAAAAAGAAGGAAAAGTGATAAACATTTTTCACCCATTATTAGCAAGTAACAAATTTAAGTGCACATGACATTCAATCTTAAACTTGACAATTATTTCATTACAAATATATAGTAAATATCGTAAAGTTTTGGTAATTATTTTGAGATTAAATTAACGGAATTTAATGAGTGATTCAATGTGTTAGATGAACTTTGGAATCATAGGGGATTAGTTTTTGTAGTCATTTAGTTAGACAGGTTGGAAGGTAAAGGGGATTTTATATGCTTGAAAGATATTTTGAGGGTGAGTATGAAAGATTTGAAAACCGACTTCCTCAGTCGTTTACTAGTGAACTAGTTTTAAAACAAAAAAATAAAACGTATAAAACGAATGTATGCATATGTTATTCTTCATCAATTAATCAATACTTAGAAACAGTAAAATATTTGCATCCAAATGAAATGGCGTATTTTCTTACGCTTAAGTTTGAAAAAAGGGTGGAAAGCTACTTAGCAGGTAGATACGCGGCGAAAAAGGCTCTTTCAGTCTTTATTAAAGATCAAGGACTTGATGAAATACTAATTACGCCAGGAATTTTCAATCAACCAATTGTAGTCCATTCTAGTGTAAGGAATGGACAAGTAAGTATAAGTCATTGCGATAGTTTGGGAGTTGCCATTGCTTTTTCAGAAGAAACACCTATGGGAATTGATATTGAAAGAATTAGTATTGATAACAAAGATATATTGGAAGCTCAAATGACAGTAGGGGAAAAGAGATTAACTAAGTTGCTATCATATCCTGATGAGACTATATATACTATTCTTTGGACTGCTAAGGAATCTTTATCGAAAATTTTAAAAACGGGTCTAACAACTCCTTTAGAAATCTATGAAATTAATAAAATTGAGATTCATAATGGTGTTGTATATAGTTATTATCAAAACTTTTCTCAATACTGCACAGCTTCTATAATATTTGGTCAATATATAAATTCAATCACATATCCTAAAGGAACAGACCTGAGTCTAGAAGATTTAATTGCTATATTGAGAATGATGAATACGAAAAGTTAAAATCATGAAATTTGAAATTCTACTGTTAGCGTTTTTATAGTACAAAAGACACTCTTAAGAGTGTCTTTTGTACTTGATTCATGATTAACCCTTACTAGAATGAAAAATAGCTTTATAATGAGTTATCAATGAAGAATCATCATATACTATATAAAAAGAAAAATACAATTCGCTTAATCGCAATAGTAATAGTAAGCTTTTATTGAATTGATTGCTTGTCTTACAATAAAGTCATAATATGCGATATCATGAGGATAAAAATCTTCCTTAGTTATGAAGTGAACCCGGATAGTGGTACATGAAAAAAAGGGTACATTACCCGGAAAAAATAAAGTGGAAAGTAATTAAAATGAAAAAAGAGGGCTATTCAAATCGTACGATTATGGATGCCTTCAATCGTGAAATTATTAGTTGTGTAAGTAGTGAATCGCAAACTCTTACGTTAGCGATGAAGACATTAAAAAAAGTAATAAGAGGGAGAACGGCAAAAGGTGTCATCTTTCACTCGGATCAAGGAAGCATGTATACTGCAAAGGAATTTCAAGTATATGCCAAAGAAAAAGGCATTATCACAAGCATGTCCCGGAGAGGAAATTGCCATGATAATGCCGTGATGGAAAAATTCTTTGGATACTTAAAAGGCGAAGCTTTCTACTCACAAGAGTTAACAAAAGTATCCAACACAACTGTGCGAAAGATTGTGCTAGAATACAGCCATTACTACAATTGTGTGCGAATTCAAGAAAAATTAAACTACCTGTCTCCAAAAGAATATAGAGAACAGATAGTTTAGGTGTTTTAATCTATGTCCCGTTTTTGGGGTTCACTTCAGAATACAGAAGGTTTCTACTAACGAGGTAGTTACCTCTATGTTTTAATTTGCACCTGTGTAAGGTGCTTTTTTTATTGTACAAAATGGACTTTTTAAAGGGGAGTAAATGTGGTAGACAAGTGTAATAACAAAAGTCCAGATTATAACAATAGCAATTATCACAGGCGTTGCTGTAATCAGCATGGCATCTCATTTGTTGTTAAAGAAATATAAAGGAATGTTTTTCCTATATTACAAACGATATTTACAAAATCCTGATAAATAAGAGGACTTTTTATATTGCATGTAACAGTAAAATTATTACTATAAGGACCAATAATCATTTTCATTCTTTTTTTGTAAGTCCATAAATATATTTACATTTTTATTTGTGCTAGATTGTTTTTCCGAATAAACTTCGTTTTACTAGTCGCTAAATATCATTAAATTTATCTGGAAATTTTTAATTTAAAACTAGAACACAAGTTCTATTTTGTGGTAAAATATTCATATGGAGGTTTATAGTGGATGGAAAACTTAGCGTTAATTTGTTAGGTAAAACTATAAATTGTTTATTTTGTAGGATATGGGAGCAAGAAGTGTAATAGGTAAGAGCGAGAGCTCTTTTTCCAACAGCAAATTTAATGAATGAAAAATGAATATGGTTAAATAATTTAGTTCTAAAAGGAAAGTGGAATTAACTAGTCGAAGTGAGGTAAGGAAAATTGAAAAAACTTTTTATAATTCTAGTGGTTCTATTAGGAGTATCCATATTCGTATTAAAAGAACAAAATACGGATTATATAACACAACAAAAGGTGAAGCATTTGGCTAGAATGAATGATCCAGGTGGTGGTTGGTAATACGAAGAATACCATGAATTATTAACACTTAGAATGACATCGTTTTGCATAAAGCGATGTCATTCCTACGTTTTACAGGAATTCGCTTTATATATATTTAACAAAAAAGCGAAACAATGTGAATGGAATCACAAACTATGTGTTGAATATGGGGGATTTGAGATGAATAAACAAGAATTAGCTAAAGAAGTAGTAAAGCTATGGTTAAAAGAGGGGAAAAAAATTAACACGGAGGATATTCTAAAAGTTTGTCTGTCGAAAGAATATATAGAAAAAATCCAGTAGGGATTTTTTCTATATACGTTCAATAAAATTTTGGAATAAATATATATTTTATGGACAAATTTTTTTATCGATTTTGTATAAAAAGACTTGAAATAAACCTTAAGTTTACTTATAATAAGAGTATGGATAATGGAAGGAGTAATCACCTTGCAAAAATTAAAACGAACAAGAATTGAAAAAGGATGGACTTGTGAAGAGGTTGCTAATAGAGTTGGGATAACGAAAATGCATTATTGGTACATAGAGAATAATAAAAGAAAACTAAAAATAGATTTAGCAGTAAAAATTGCAAACGCGCTTGAAGAGGATCCTAAAGAACTTTTTTTTTAACAACATTAGTAAACCTGTGATTTATAAAAGTGGAGGGATAGATATGGCTGTTACAAAAAGAAGAGAAGATATAGTTAATAATTTGGTATTTATAGAAGGAAATACGATTGTTACTGACAGCTTGACTGTTGCTTACATGTTGAAGAAAGATCACAATTCTGTGATAAGTACTATTGTAAATCACATTCAAAAATTAAGTGAAGCTGGGGAAAGTGATTTTTCACAAGCTAACTTTATCAAGTCAAGTTATACAATTAAAGGTATAGATTACCCTAAGTTTACACTCACAGAAAATGCATTTGCATGTATACCGATGGACGACATACATGCAGAAGCATTAAAGGTGAAGATTAAATTTTTAAAAGAGTTTAAGCATGTAAAAGAGAAAAATCAGAATCGGAAAAAAATACCGATGAAGGTTTTACACAGAATTCAACAATTAGAGACAGAAGTAAAAACTCTAGAACATCGTATTAATAGTCTTGATACTCTGAGTACAGAAAGCTGTCTACAACAACGTTTAAATAAAATGATTCGGCTCCTGGCGTTCAGTGAAGGTATTAGTTTTCAAAAAGCATGGAGAGTATTTAGATCGGTGTATAACAGAGCATATAGGACAAACTTAAAATTGAAAATGAATAACTATAAAAAAAAGAACGAAATAAAACGAATAACAGCTCCTCAATACTTAGCAATTACAAATCAACTAGAAAATGCAATAAGAGTAGCCGATAAACTGTTGAATATAAAGAATGCAACAGCATAAATAAAATGAATTTACAAAGGATTTCTTTCAATTATACGTAAAAAACAAACGGGAGAGTATTTAAATATGGCGTTCAGAAATGGAATCTTACCACATCATGAGGAAGAGGCTAATCATTTGCTGTATCTTTTAAATTACACAGTAAAAAAGCAAGTAGCAGCTTTACAAGTGAAAGATAGAGAGGAATACATGAAATGGTTAGCCAGAGCTACAGTGGCCCGTGAACAGTTAGTGGATTTATTTCGCAAGGGAAAATATGGAAGTTGATTCACTGTTTGGAACAGAGGGATAAATTGTATAGCAATTCTTCAATTGTCAAATCTCGTATATTTAATGTGAATATTAATAAGTTCCTAGATATTTTAACGGATAGGAGATATTGAAAGTGATAGACAATCCAATAATAGACAATCGATGTGTGAATTCTGGAGAGACTGATTATCTAGCATATTGCGAAGGTTGCCAGGGTGAAATTTATTTTGGTGAGGATTATTATGACTTTGATGGAGATTATCTTCATTGTGAAACGGAATGTATTAAACAATATGTTGAAAACTATTCTATAAAGAAAGTAGCAGGTGAATAAAATGAATTTAGATGAAAAAGTCGATTTAGAAAGAAGAATTTTTATAAGATTAATTAATAAACATAAACAACAGCAGGATATATTTTCAACAGCAATGATTCTTGCATATGAACACGGTTTACAAGTATTAGAAGAAGTGTACGAATTAAGTAAGCAGGATACAGAAGAGGAGTATCCCTTTTAAACTAATTGAACTACCCGCCATTTATCTATGCTTGAGGTAGGGGATTCCTACGAACACTAGCGTATCCACCATTTATTTTAGTAGGCTCAACCCGTAGTTCCTACGGTGAAATGAATGTATTTGTACATAGGACTCACAGGCCTCTTAATTGGCGTGGTTTCGCTCTACTTCGGTAGGTGTGAATGGCGTTGAAGATTTTCCATTGTAGACTTCCTACAACAACCTCATATCTTCAGTTTTTAATGAGAAATCTGTACAAAGAAATTATACGGCAGAAAAATATGTGTTGCTATGCAAAAAGTCAATTCATCTCCTACCTATTTGTTGGTGCGATACACCTTCACACAAATTGAGGAAGGAGTCTTCTTGGTTAAGAATGATAAATGAAATGAATATCTCTATTATGTTTAATGGTGTTAGATAAGGGGGATCTATGAACTTTATAGATAAACGAGGCGGCTTTTTTATAATAGATAATGAAGTTATAGATAATGGTGAGTTGGATGTTTACGCGTTTAAAACTTATGCTGTCATTGTTAGACATGCAAATCAAAAGACAAAATCAGCTTTTCCATCACTTAATACACTAGCTAAAAAGGTTGGGTGTGGGAAGAAAAAGATTATTGAGTGTATCAAGATTTTAGTAGAGAGGGGATATATTTCTAAGACGTTAAGAAAAGATGATAGGGGAGATCATCTTTCTAATCTATATCACCTTTTACCAACACCAAGTGCCTCACAAAGGCAAGAGATGGTATCGGAAAGAGAACAAGGGAGTATTTTGGAGAAATTAAAGGTAGTAACTGAAGGAAACACAAACAAAACGAATTGTAATAAACTAGAGTTAAAAGGAAATATCCAAGATGAAGATACGGAATATTCGGATTCGTTTGAGCGAGTGTGGAAACTATACCCTAAAAAGATTGATAAGAAACTAGGGTATAAATCATTTAAAATGGCTACTAAGAAGCATTCTATTGAAACGATACGCTTAGGAACACAAAGATATGCTGAATATATTAAAGGGAATAGTGTAGAAACAAGATATATTAAACATGCCACTACTTTTTTCAATAATGAATGTTATCTAGAATATATCGAACTGAAACAACAGCATGAATTTACAAAAGTAATTCGAACAAGTAACTTTTCGATAGATAGTTTATTAGATTGAGGTGAATTGAGTGGATAAGTATCAGGTGCATTACGAAAATGAATGCTATAGTCTCGGAATGATGATCCATGATAATAGTTTAATATATGAAACAAGGTTAAGGTCAAAACATTATTTAAATATATATAATAGAAATTTATTTAAAATAATGAAAGAACTTCAAAGTAATGACAAACCTGTTGATATGATTTCACTTTCTCAAATTGGCGAAGATAAGATGGCTACGTTTGGTGGAGTTAGTACATTAAGTAATGTATATGAATTAGGGATTTTAACTCATAATTTTAAATACACAGAAGATAAGATGATTGAATTTATTGCAGTAAATGAAGCTCTTCATACATTCGAAGTGTTTAAAGAAAAATCAAAATTCACGCACAGCTATCAACAACTTAACAAAGTTTTATCTGAAATTAATAATATTCCAGGTACTACAATGAAATCACAGCCTTCTTTTAAAGAAAAATTAGAGAATCGTATTCTAATGCATAGTCAAATGCCTTTAAATGGAATAAGCGGAACCCCTACGGGTTTCACTACTCTTGATAAAGGTTTAGATGGTTGGCAACCATCAGATTTAATAGTAGTAGCAGCTCGCCCATCTGTAGGGAAAACAGCATTTGTACTGGAAAGTATGCGGCGTGGAGCACATCAAAATCAGGAGTATCTGGGGACATTTTTCTCTTGTGAGATGGATGAAAATAAGATTATAGATAGATGGATTGCTGCAGAAGGAAAAATTCCTGTTGCGATAATGAATAATCCAAATAAATTTTTTTATGGAAAACAAAAATATTGGGAGAAATATCACAAGGCATGTGGTAAATTAGCCGAACTCTCCATTAATGTTCGTTCAGAGAAGAATATTAATCAAATTCGAACAGTGATTCGTCAAATAGTAAAAGAAAATCCTGATAAAAAGCATTTCTTTGCAATAGATCATTTAGGACATATTGATGTAGATGATTCGTTTCAAAATAATCATCTCAAATTTACATACATTATGAAACAGCTAAAAGAAATACAAAAAGAACATGGTGTGCCAATCATGCTTGTAGCGCAATTAAATCGTAGTGTAGAGGGAAAACAAGACAAAGCACCTACAATGGCTGATATTCGTGAATCAGGAAGTATTGAGGAGATTGCTGACCTTATTATTTTTCCTCATCGTCCAGCATATTTTAATAGAGAGCAGCAAGAAGAAGAAATTCATGATGTTGAATTAATTATTGCGAAAAATCGAAATGGATTTGTGGGAACACTACCATTCCAGTTCGTTAAAAAAACAAATATATACCTTGAAAAAGGAATTTAGTGCTATGACAATATTAGAGCTTTATACAGAGGCAAAAAAAGATGGAATAGTAAGTGTTTGGTTACTAATTGAATATCTTGTGTTTGAGCGGAAGGTGTTGACTTTTGAAGATCAGGTTAGTCGCCTAGATTACTATTTTGAATTAAGATTTAGACATAGTATGAATCAATATTTAAAGGAATATATGAGAAATCGAAATATTCGTACGTTTGTTTTATAAGTAATGTATAAGTGTTGGAAGTTGTATGAAATAAAGGACATAAAATTAAGAAGAATATAGTAAAGAACCCCCTTTTACATTTATATATAATTATAAAAGGATTTATGGTGGTTGTATTTAAGTTCAGGAGGATCAATGGGAAAAAAAGATGAGTTAATTGTGTATTTAATTAAGAATGGGATATACAAATTTAATAAATATCAACTATGGGAACTTAGTGAAAAACAATTAGATAAATTGATAAAAAAATTAAATCAATGAGATGAAAGACTCAAAAAAATGAAGTGAATTATAAAATTATTTTATTTTTTAATCAAATCGATTAAGTACATTTTAGTGTGAAAAATAGTATTTATTGACTAAAAAGAAAAGAGGCTAATAGGAGGATTAATAATGGAACAACTTTTTCTTAAGGACTTGGCACAGGAAATCGAAATATTGAAGATTCAAATCCGAGATTTAGAGATAGAACATAAGTTTCTGATGAAAAATATGGTCATGGGCGCCCCAAAATTCAATAGTGTGGTGGACTATACAAAAGAACGTGTACAAGGTGGACAAATACCGTTAGATTTAGTAGAAATTCATACTAGGCATAATAAGATTGCTGATAAAATTAATGTATTAACGGAGATGGTACAGGAGAAACAAAAGGTAATGAATCAAGTTACAGACGTGATGGAAAGTATGAATGACTTAGAAAAACGTATTATGTATTATCGTGATGTTAAAGGAATGAATTTGAAACAAATTGCTGTAGTACTAAATTATAGCCATAGTCATATTAGAAGAGTGAGTAGTAAAATGAAACGATATGATGAAAAAAATATGCTTCATTAATTGTAAGTAACGATATATGTTATTAGAGATAACTTACAAATTTACACTTTGTAGTATAGTATAATTTTAAAAAATATGTATGTAAACTATATCTTTTGAATCAAAGATTTGTTTTGGTATAAAAAAGCACTCAATTGAGTGCTTTTTCCCTTTGTCTACCGTTATCCCTCGACACTTCTTTTTACCTCATCCTTGTCAGCTTTGACTTCAGCATCTTCCATATAAATCGATTCGATGATGGGGATGGACTGTCTCACGCTTTTCTTTGCGTTCTTTTTGAGTTTAATAATTTTGTTCATGTCATCACTCTAATCTCCAATAATACAAAAGATTGGAGATTAGACAAAGTACTATAAGCTCATCTTCTATATAATATAGTGACTAAAGTTAGATTGTAGTTTTAGTAAAAGGTATAAATTTACTAACTAACAATGTTTTGTTTGTGCAATCTAATCGTAAGGTACGTATTCCTATCAACATCATCAAGGTGGAGATTTCCTTTAGAAAATATATGAAGAGATTGTAAAAGGATAAAATAGTAGAACTTGATACCGCTTTAAAAGAGATGAATCCCCGCTTTGTAGCAAACGAGGATTCCCCATACCGTTTAAGGCTTGTATATTAATCTGCTTTCTCTGCCTCATATATCACTTGTAATAAGATGATGCGAGAAGTATTCTACCAGAATGATATGCTGATAGGTTTCTTTGATTGAAAAAGATACTTGGCCAGCTCTTTGGGAGTTAATGCAGATAGTACATTCGGAGGCATTTTTCTAAGATATTTTAACGCCATCCTTGCATTATCGGTAAATCTTGAAAATATTAGTGAAATTTGTGTACTCAGCGTTTCTATTTTTCAAAAAAATTCCTCTTACTGGTAATCCCCAGGTACATTGTCTGTGATATTGAATGAACGGGTAGCACTTTGAGCAAAATGTCCAGTGATCGAATCAGTTACATTCCACTTCTTATTCACAAGGCGTTCCAAGTTAATGTCATAATACTATGTGTACCCTGGAGCATTGTTTAATTGTGTGAAATCTACTGTTGTAGCACCCGAAGTGTAATAACTCGCATCGGTCCAATCACTTACTTGTGAAGTGTAACCACCATGAATATATCCTTCCATTTTGTTTTCGCCTCAAAATATTGTAGTTTATACTTTGTATTAATAGAGCTTATTTATTGGTATAAATCAGGGTAATCTTTATTTTAATAAGTGATACGGAAGTAGAATAAATAAAACATCTAGGAGGAATTTTTGGAATGATAGTTTTAATTGATAACCAATATACTTTCCCTATAAACAGAAAGATTCAGTTTACCCATCCCTTCGTGAAAAATACAATATAAGGCCTAATGGCCGAGTATGTGCTCTAGTTCACATGATTTTTTTCAATATAATTTCTTCAATTGTAAAATTTTAAATGAAATTTAATCAAAATGTACTATATTAAGAAACAGCAATTACACCAATTACTAAAGAAAAAGAGAAAAAATAGTAAAATAAATAGTTTAAGTTATAAAGAGTATTTTTAAAAAAATTTAAATCTATACACCTCTTATTGTTTGTCACATAAAAATGAAAATCATTCTATTAGTGTAGGGACATGACATAAAAACGAAGAAATCATATCCTGGAAAGAAGATATTAGTACTTTATATTTTTACATAATATATATAAGATATACTCCTAGAATGAGTAGTTTTATAGTAAATATTTCTTGTTAAGTTATTTTTGTTAATATTAGTATTGTTAGTGTTTCCTTCAGAAACTACCTCTAGTTTTTCTAAGATATTCACTTAGTTTTTCTCAAACACCATTTGGTTTTTCTAAGATACTAGACAAAGAATTTATTTTTTTATGACTTTCCAATAGAAGTCTTTTTCCTTAAAAATGAGAAGATGTAAATATCAATTTTAAAATGTACATAAATAGGGACAATTAAGTTTTAGGTAGGCTGTAAAAAGAAATGATATAGGGAAGGGATTAAGTTAATAATATGTTTATCCTAATGGATAAGTGAACTACCTATCATCTAGATTCTAACGAATTTTGAAGTGAAGATTTTTTAGTTCCAGGACGAAAGCAATCTTTCATTTCTCTAACTGTTACTTCGATTTATTCCATTCCTAGATATCCAATAATTAGATGTTCTTTTTTACGATTGATATTTTACGTAGGAACGGAGCAACTTTATTTTCTCCCTGTAGCCTGTTATATCAAGTTATCAAAGTTTTTTGTGTGCATAGTTTATTAAAAGCCTTTTGTCTGTGCTAAAGCGAAATGCATTTCCTGCCTAGCGTTGTGTTATTACTTTAGATATGCTTGAGGAAGGAGAATTCTTTCGGATAAAGTTTTTAGTGTGATATCTTAGATGTTTTTTAGGATCCTATGAACTTCTAACAAGTTAAACTATGAATAACAGTACTAGGGAGAATTAAAGTAATTTTATATTTGAATTTTAAATATTAGAGGCTAGGTATGTGAATTGAAGAAATTTAAGCTATTCATAGTAGCCCGAAAAAGCAATGTTTTTTCGTAATATGCTATTGCGGAGATTCTAGTACAAGCTTCTACAGAGAAAGATAGATTATTTTATAGGAGATGATATTTATGGGTTGTAGTTCACCTTATGAATTTTTTTACGTATGAGTGTGTATAGATGTCAATTCATATAGTGCAAGAGCAACATCAATTGATGTAACAATAGAAATAGAAGCAATTGATAATGCATTAGAAAATGTCGAAGAAGTAGAAAGAGATTTTATTAAATATAGATATTTTTATAACTGGACAATTGATAAATGCTCTTTGAGGATAGGATATAGTGATAAAACGTTGTTTTTAATCCGTAACCAGGTTATAAAGAAATTCCTTATTCGTTTGGGATCTATCACAATTATATAATTTTATATGTATTTGGGGTACAATCTGTTTGAAATGAAATTTGAAAGTAATAATGTACATTTTGAAAGAATGAACCTGAAAATAAATAGATGATACACTCATGCTACACTTATGTCACACTGCACTTGATTAATTATTGGTATAATATTAGTAGGTAGAAGTGGATTTAAAGGATGAAAAATTAATCCTATTCTTTTCTGATCAGGTATGGAATTAACGTTGTTCTTTTAATGTTAAATTGGAATGTATTTAGCTTAATGATTTTATTACTAAGTCTGTCAAAATGAAAGTGTATTTTATATTTTTCAATTCTTTATCCATGATAACATGTATCACTTTCATATAACTGATATATTTAAATTATTTGTATTGTAGGGAATGAACAGTTATTTGAATTTGAATATTCTAAAGTATAACAAATGCTAAATAAACAACTAGAAATACTTAAAAATAGTAAAGTGAAATGGATTTCAAATATTTAACAAAATATAGTTTAAAAAATAGAAGCATATACGAGCTTCTATTTTTTATTGACAAAAGGGGATGAATATAATGGAAGAACAGATTGTAAATATCATGCTATCACAAGGTGCTTTTGGCGCCTTATTTGTTTGGCTGCTATTTTCAACAAGGAAAGAGAGTAAAGAATTATTAGAATCAACACGCCAGGAAAACAAAGAGCGGGAAGATAGATATCAGCAAACAATCACAGAAAATCAAATTGTTATTACTAAGCAAGCTGAAGCTTTTGGTGCTCTATCTAAAGATGTATCTGAAATCAAACAAATTTTGGGTACAAAAGGAGATAACTGATTTATGAAAAAAATATCACGTCTATTTACCTTTATATTTATGACATTTATGTCTTTAGTAAGCTTTACTACAGGTGCTTTTGCTGATAGAACTCTTTTTATAGAGAACTTACCGAAAATTCCTTATCGAAATGGTGTAGGTGCATATGAAGGTGTTGTTGCGCACAGTACAGCGACACCGGAAGCGCCAGCTATCAATATTCAAAGATATGAAACTCGTACATGGCATTCAGCTTTTGTACATTATGCAGTAGATTGGAATGAAACAATTCAAATTGCGGATACAAAGTACATTGCATATGGTGCAGGTCCAAATGCAAATAGTCGATTTGTACATGTAGAGCTTTGTGAAACTGCTGATTATGATAAATTCAAGCGTTCCTACGATAAATATGTGAAGTTACTTGCGATGATTTTACGTAATCAGGGATTATCGGTAGAAGAAGGGTTATGGACACACGATGATGTCCGTAGACATCTTGGGGGTACAACACATGAAGATCCTTTGGCTTATTTATTAAATCACGGTGTTTCTGAGTCTCAATTTCGTTCTGATGTAAAGCGGGCATACGGTCATTCTAATGATGGATCTAATTCTACGGAATCATTAGAAGTAAATGTACCTTCGATTAATAAAGTTGTATATATAGAAGGATTAAATATTAATTTACGAAAAGGACCTGGGACAAGTTATTCAGTCATTCGTCAGGTAAACAAGCCAGAATCTTATGCTGTATTAAGTGAACAAAATGGATGGTTAAACCTTGGAGAAAATCAATGGATAAAATATGATCCATCCTATATTAGGCTCGATACAAAGGAGAATGTGAGTTCATCAATTGTAGGACACCGTATGGTGTCTAAGGTAGATAATTTACGCTTCTATAAATCGCCTTCTTGGGAAGATAAAGATGTTGCTGGTGTTGTAAATGTTGGAGAAGGTTTTATTATAGATGCTGAGATTATAGTAAATGGTTCCAAACAATATAAAGTTCATAATAGCAAAAATATGACATTTTATATTACGGCAAGCTCATCTTATATAGAAGTCAAATACTGATTAAAGAGCAATGTCCTCTGGGCATTGCTCTTGTTTAGTTTGTTATAAGTATTTGAAGTGTTTTAATGTTTTGTACATAAAAAACTATGATTATATGAATTTTTTAATCAAGTATTTATTCTTTAAATCTTTTTTCTATCCAATACAAGGGGGAATTCTGTTTGAAACAATTATTTCTAATACCAACAATTGATAAGGAAACAGAAAAGAAAGTTCACAAGGAAGTAATTAATATTTTAAAAGAATATCGTGCATTAAAGATATACTTTGAAAACGTAGCTGAACAAAAAAGAGAAGGAGTTATTTTATTTTCTAAAATGAATGAGATGGAAAATATTAATCGTATGAAATTTGAACAGATTGAAAGAGTACTGTGTAAAGGGTTAGATGAAGATCAACGTAATATTATTGGTATAAAGTATCTAAGTAATAAGAAATGTAATGATGATTATATTTACGACAAATTATTAATGAACAGAGATAAATTTTATAAAAGAAAGAAAAGTGCTTTACGGTTAATTGCAATTGCTTTAGGACTTATTTAAAAACATTTTATATCCTTAGAGTATTTTTTAAATATTGGGAGGTTATTTTTTTGAACAACAAAAATGTGGAAAATTTATATAATTTGTATCAAGAAAAATTAGAAGATCCTATCATGCAGAATTTTCTGGGGAATTCAGATAATTATGGGTTATTTCTTAATGTTATAGAACAACCAACCAATGACAACAAACAGTTACTAGATAAGGCTTTTAAAGTTCATTTTAAAAAAGTAAAAATAATAAGTTATATTAGTAACTTAATTTACTTTTATTCTATAGGTTTTGATAAAAAAGTTTCCACTAATAATAAGAGAAATATATTAAATTTAGATAAATCAATTACTAATGAAGGGGAGAATAATACAACTATCTTGGAACTAATGAACGATGATTTAACAGATATTACTTATATGCAATTCGAAGAAAATCAAACTGACTTAAAAGAGCATATAACAGACGAATTGCTATACAAAGGTTTAGATTTATTAAGTGAAAAGCAGCTGAAAATATTAAATTTATATTATGTTCATCAATACAATAATAAACAAATTTCACGAATTCTATCGGAATCAGAGCAGACAATTTCTTATAATCATAAACAAGCTTTGAAAAAACTCAAATCACAATTAATATGAGGTGAAATAATTTATGGTAGAATTAAAGGATGAAATTTTAAGTAGTTGTAATTATGAAGAGGTCTTACAACTTTTCAATTTTAAAATTCGTAGCTGTTTACATAATACTCCCTATCAAGAAAGAGAGGATTTAGAACAAGAGATTAAGATGGAAATATTTAAAAAAATAGATGTTATTAATAAATTGGAAGTTACTGGTTTCTTTCAGTTTTTAGATTCTGGTACAAATAATTAAAAGGGAAGAAGAGTGGACTGTATTGTATTGATAACCCCAAGCAAAATGGTTATAAGTTGATAGGTATTTAAATTAGTGCGTAGTTAGTAAGAATTAATAAAATTATGTTAATATCAATTTATGTGCTATAAAACTAGGGGGAAAGTGTAATGAAGAAATTATTATTAATAATTGGAGTATCCACTATTTTATTAGGAGCATGTAGTGAAAATAAACCTACAAAACAGAAAAAGGAACAAGTAGAAAACTTGGAAATGGAAAAGAAGAAAGAACAAGGTGAAAAGGTTAGTGAGGGTAAAGAATATATAGTTGCGAAAATTAAAACAGACGTTATTTGTCTAGAGGATGCCAATCATGGAAAAAAAGATAATACTGTGGAAATAAATAAATATGATATAATTGAAACTTCATGGAAGGGCCCTAAAAGAAATGGCAGTATTGATGTGGGTGATTATGTATCTTTTGAAAAAACTGCGAATAATCAATATAAAGCCATTATAACGAAAGATGTTGTTGGTGAAATAAAATACGATGGAACAATTAAATATAAAATTATTGAAGCGAATGATAAGGCAGTTAAATGGTTACCTTTGAATAAAGAGAATAATGGTGGTAATGTGCCACCAGAAATGATAAAAGTTGTAAATGATAAAAAAATAAAGGTTGGAAGCATTGTAACAATAAAAGAAATGAACTCAAACCCACAAGAGATAAATTTTGAACTAACTATTATAGAGTAATAAGATAAGGCAAGAGATATAGGGTCTTGTAGGGAGTTAAAAGGAAGTCCTTTTCAGAGTTTTAATAGAATTTGAAGTGGAATGAAATAACAAAAATAAAAAAGGTGTCGAATTCTTTATAAAAAATTTGACATCTTTTTTTATTTTTTTCACTTGTCCTTAACTTTATTAGATAAGAGCGTAATTTACTAAGTGGTCGGATTAAATATTACTTTTATCGACATTGGTAAATTGTGTTAAATTAAATCTGAATTTGGGAAGGGGTTTTTATTATGCCTTGTAATGCAAACACTAGTATTTTTACTTTATGTACTGATGCAACATCTTATTCTAAAGGTGCAACTTCTGTTGATGTAAGCTGTACTTTTAACGGAGGCGGAATCCAAGGTCCGAATGGTAATGCAGTAGCACCGAACTTTTCATATACTTTTTATCTGCAACGACATAACGGCTCTACATGGATGAACCAACGATCAGCGTCTGGTACTTTTAATCATCAAACACCTACTAAGGCTTTGAGCCTTTCTGGTCTTCAGGGTGGACTTTATCGCGTATTAATGAGTTATCAATCTCAAGCTAATCCATCTTATAATGGACTTGTTAATACTTATGCATTTAATGTTGCTCGTTAATAAATTGTAGGGAAAGCGAAGGGAGAAGAAAAGCTCTCTTCGCTTTTTATCTATTTCATACTATCGCTCAGACAGAATATAAGAGCGGTTATTGAATTAGGGAATTGATATAAAAAATATAAGAGAATATAAATGCAAAATAAAAAAAGAATGGAATATTAAAGTTATAAAAAAAATTTTTATTTTTTCTGTATCTTTATGAGGTAAGAAGAACTGTAGAACAAAGAGCTTTACTCTAAGGGAAATTGGGAATCTTAGTATAGTAAAGTGTTTAAGGTAGGAAGGAAAAGTTTTTAGAGAAAAGAAGAATAAAAGAGCTACAAACGTCAGTTAGAAATTCTATTATATATATCGTCTTTAAAAATAATAAGACTTACAAATTTAAAACTAGGATGAAGTTTCATTTTAATTTCCAATATATACTTTTCTTTTTGTAAATTTTAGCAGATATCAGGAGGGAAAATAATGAAAAAAGAAATTGTTTTATATGGAAATGATCGATGTAAAACTTGTGTAGATGCAAAAGTATGGTTACAAGAAAATTCTATTCCATATATTATGAAGGATGTTGCAGATGAAGCGAATCTGCAAGAGTTTGTGAAATATAAGGAACCAAGTATTCCAGTACTCATTATTAAAGACTATAAACGACCAACAGAAACAAAAATAATTAGTTTCAATTCTAAAAGTTATGAGCAAATGTTAAAGCCAAAAAAATAATACTAAATATAAGCTTTAGAGTTTTTGCACCAGAACCCTAAAAACAATAGTTTTCATCATGGAAGATAAATTTAATGATTGTTAATTGGGTTCTTAACTTTTTTCAATCGTACCCTATATAGATTTAATTTCAGCATCAGATACTTGAAACTAACTTTGCTAAAACCTGTCAGTAACGGTATGCAATATTGTTTTTTCTCTCTTTTTCAAATTGATGTTTAGACACAAAAATAGGCTGTGGAGAAGACTTTCTCCACAGCTTGAGAACAGGCACTCTTAAAAGTGCCTGTCCTTTGATAGAATTATAATTTATTAGTTAACTTGAAATTGTTTACTATATGTGAATTCGGAACCGTCGCGGAAAACAGCTACATATTTTCCAGAAGTATATGTATTTGTAAATTCAGTTATCCATACTGGGTATACATGGTGAGGTTCACCAAAACTTAGGTAAATTGTTTTATATCGATGCATTGAGCCATCTGAGTGTATTTTAAAGGTTTTTACAATAGCTCGATTATCTGTTTTTACCGTATCTTGAGTATAGTAAAATGCATCACCTGATTCATAAGAATCTTTTACACCTAAAGTTTGCGTATCTGCATAAGATAACTCTCGAATATTAGTGAATCCCCATAAATCTTTATCTGGTGCTGTATAGGGTTCTTGGTAAGCAGCAGCAGCTTGTGTAGTTGGTTGAACCATCTCAACTGCTGTAAAACCTCCAAATGTCAATGTTCCAATAAGTGCGAATTTTCCTAGCCTCATGATTTTTACCCCCAATAAATTATAATATACAGTTTTTTGTAAAATCACACACGAATATACCGTTTTCTATTAATTTTTGTATATATTTTCATTTTTAGAAATCTATCTCATAACTTTCAAGTATTAATGACATCCCTGTTCTCTTTAGAAAAGTAGCCCTATTTCTTATATATTTCATTACGTGCTTCATCTATTCTCGATTCAATAGTTCACCATGGTAGTAATTTTTTAGATTAAGTTCGTTTTCATATAGTAATCAGTGCATTTTTCAAGGTTAAATACAGTTGTTTGAATTTATAAATAATTTTAGAATAACAAAAAAGGGAATGAAACAATTAATAACCCTTGAAAATTAGAAAAGAATTTTTTTTTTTAATTTATTGAAAAAACAGTTGATTTAAAACTCCAAAAAATGTAATATCATTATGAAATATTAACCATATATTTTAATAAAATGGAATTTAAAATGTAAAAAGAGGGAAAGGTAATTTGAAATTTTATGGAAATTATATATTTCTATAAATGAATTTTTAGTTTTAATTCCGTTTATAGCGAAAGGAAGGTCATGTTGGATGACTGCTACAAAATTAGATTTACCGTTATCTGAAAACAAAGATTCTAGACTAGACAAAATTTCAGATGTGGATTCGTTTGAAAATCGGATTAACGATAAGACTATTCAAAGTAACCCTGTAGAAAAAGTAATCGCTACAATATGGGCTGAAGTCTTAAATTTGGATGAATTCAGTGTATTAGACATATTCTTTGAAGCCGGAGATTCTTTACTTGCTACAAGAGTTAATACAAGGGTACAAGAGGTATTCGGAGTAAATATTCCACTTCGACATATTTTTGATGCACCAACGGTGGTAGAGTTTTCGAAAGCGATTTCAGAACTTCCGGACATTGGGGAAAAAGTTAAACAAGTATCTAAAATGTTGGTTGAAATGTCTGAACTATCAGATGAAGAAACCGAAGCATTGCTTATGAAAAAGGGAGAGTAAATTAAGATGACTTCTACTAAGATAAACTTATTATTATCCGGTAAAAAAAGAGCGGTATTAGATGCAGTATTAAAAGAAAATTCTTTAGGGGGAGTTGCAAAAAAAATTCCCAACCGAAAAAATCCGCTTAAAGCGGCAATGTCATTTTCACAAATGCGACTTTGGTTCGTAGAGCAATTCCAGCAACAAACAACAGCTTATAATGTTCCTATGGCTTTACATATAAAGGGTTTGCTAAAAGTTGAAGTACTTGAGCAATCTTTAAATGAAATTATTAAGAGACATGAAGTGTTAAGAACAACAATAGCACTTGAAGATGGAGAACCGGTTCAAAATATTAATCAAGACTTTCATATTTCAATGATAAGCAGTAATTTAAAAGAGATGTCTAATGATGGACAATGGGAAAAAATTTATGAAGAAGTTAATAAGCCGTTTTGTCTTACTAATGATCCTTTAATTAGAATTACTTTATTTAAGATTAGTGAAGAAGAACATATTCTTCTTTTTGTCATGCACCATATGATTATTGATGGATGGTCAATGGGAATCATAATTAAAGAATTAGAACAGCTTTATAGTTCATATTCCCAAGGTAAACCATCTGAGTTAAAAGATCTGCCTGTACAGTTTGGTGACTTTGCTGAATGGCAACGAAATCAAGTTGAAAGTGGAAATATGAATCATCAATTGGATTACTGGAAGAAACAATTATTAGGAGCGCCCGCGCTTCTGGAATTACCTACTGATTTACCAAGACCTACTGTTCAAACCTTTAACGGTGCAAGTCATAAATTTCAAGTTTCAAAAGAACTTGTAGAGAAAATAAATAATTTAAGTAAACAAGAAGGCGCAACTTTGTTTATGTCATTGTTAGGAGCTTTCCAAATTTTCTTAGGACGTTATTCCCGTCAAGAAGATATTTGTGTTGGTACGCCTATTGCAAACCGAACGAACAGTGATTTAGAAGAGCTAATTGGATATTTTGCCAATACACTTGTTCTTCGTGGAGATCTTTCTGAAAATATTACTTTTCGTGAGTTCTTGAAACAAACACGTGATATGTCATTAGATGCATTTGCAAATCAAGACATACCATTTGAAAAATTAGTAGAAGTTTTAAAACCAGAGAGGGATTCAAGTTATAGTCCACTTTTCCAAGTCATGTTTGTGTTACAGAATGCATTTAACCTACAACCTGAGTTGCCAGAACTTTCTACTAGTTATGAAGTATTAGATAGTAAAGCATCAAAGGTCGATTTAACACTTACTTTTACTCCAAATAAAAACGGTTTGGTTGGAATTCTGGAGTATAATACAGACTTGTTTAAATCAGAAACAATTTTACAGATGACAAAATGTTATGTGACCTTATTAGAAAATATTTTGAAGAATCCAGATGAAAAAATTTGGTCTTTATCATTACTACAAGAATCTGAGCAAAAGACATTAATTAATGATTGGAATTCAAGCCTAAAAAATTATAATTGCGATCAACCACTGCATGTATTGTTTGAACAACAGGTTAAGCGCACACCTGATACTATAGCTGTGGTATTTGAGGATCAACGTTTAACATATAGTGAGCTGAATAGTCGTAGTAATCAGCTTGCCCATTTTTTACAGAAGAATAATGTAGAAAATGAGACGAAAGTGGGTGTTTATTTAGAGCGCTCTATGGAAATGGTTATTAGCATTTTGGGTATCCTTAAAGCGGGTGGAGCTTACGTCCCTATTGACCCTGCATATCCACAAGATAGAATCGCATATATGCTAGAGGACTCAAAAATACCACTTTTAATTAGTAAAGGAAGTAATGTATCTGACCTTCCAGAGCATAATGCTAAATTAATTCAGTTAGATAACGATTGGTCATTGATTGCTCAAGAGAGTAAGGAAAATACTATAAATAATGTTACTCAAGATAACTTAGCGTATATAATTTACACTTCGGGATCCACTGGTAAACCAAAAGGAACATTGGTAGAGCATGGTAATGTAGTACGACTCTTTAAATCGACAGAAAAATGGTATAACTTTAGTAATCAAGATGTTTGGTCAATGTTCCATTCATTTGCATTTGACTTTTCTGTATGGGAGCTATGGGGGGCATTACTTTACGGAGGCCGTCTTGTAGTTGTGCCGTATATGGTTAGTCGCTCTCCAGAATCTTTTTATGAATTATTGTGCAAAGAAAAAGTTACTGTACTTAATCAGACACCATCTGCTTTCCGTCAACTTATGCAAGAAGACGAGAAGTATATTGGCGATAATCTAGCCCTTCGTTATGTTATCTTTGGTGGAGAAGCATTAGATTTAGCTAGTTTAAAACCTTGGTATGAACGTCATGGGGATCAACATCCATTGTTGGTAAATATGTATGGTATCACAGAAACAACGGTTCATGTTACCTATCGACCACTCTCATGGGAAGATGTTCGAAATCCTCAAGGAAGCATAATTGGAATTCCTATTCCGGACTTATCTGTATATGTTTTAGATCAAAATTTGAAACCAGTTCCAGATGGTGTTTCAGGTGAAATGTATGTTGGTGGCGCTGGCGTTACACGAGGTTATTTAAATCGATTGGATTTAACTCAAGAACGATTCATTTCAAATCCGTATAGTTCTGATTCTAACTCAAGACTTTATAAAAGTGGTGATTTAGCACGTTATACGATGAATGGGGAGCTTGAATATTTAGGACGAATTGATCAACAAGTCAAAATTCGGGGATTCCGAATGGAAATAGGTGAAATTGAATCGGTTATTAGTGCTTTTCCAACCATTCGTGAAGTAGTCTTGACAGTACATGAAGATGAAAATCATGACAAGCGTTTAGTTGCTTATATCGTTCCTGTATTAAATCAAGAAATTTCTATCAATGAATTGCGTTCCTTTATGAAAGAGAAATTGCCAGATTATATGATACCTTCTGTATTCATTAAATTAGAAACACTACCCTTGACTACAAATGGAAAGGTTGATCGTAAAGCATTACCTGCACCTGATACAAGTAACTTTATGGTAGAGTCTGGTCAGGTTGCTCCTCGTAATACATTGGAGATGGAGTTAGCTGGAATATGGGAAGATCTTTTAAATATTAATTCAATTGGTGTGACTGATAATTTCTTTGATCTTGGCGGTCACTCCGTACTGGCTGTTAAGCTTATGTCATTAATTGAACGGAAATTTAATAAAAAATTACCAATATCGGTATTATTTGAAGGGCAAACAATCGAGCACTTAGCACAGCTTATTAGTGGGGACGACGATTTCATGCCAACGTCACCTTTAGTCGCTATTAATTCTAAGGGTTCACTTCCTCCAATTTATATCGTACATCCAGCTATGGGACAAGTTATGTGTTTTGCAGACTTAGCTCGTGACCTTGGTTCAGATCAACCTGTTTATGGATTACAGTCTGCAGGTCTTTATGGTGAGCGAGAACCATTTTCTTGTTTAGAGGAAATGGCGGCATACTATGTTGAAGCAATTAAAAAACATCAACCGGAAGGACCATATTTAATAGGTGGATATTGTGTTGGCGGTACTATTGCATATGAAATGGCATATCAACTTCAAAAACAAGGAGAGACAGTAGATGCACTAGCAATTATGGATATTTGTCCTCCAAGTGTAAATCCTGAATTAGATGATGCTTATATGGTTTGGTTCTTCGGTGATACTCTTTTAAATAGTTTTGGTATGAAGTTGGAGCAACTTTCAATAGAGGAATTACGAAATATGAATGATGAAGCTCAATTACAGTATTTAATGGATTTATGTAAGAGAGCAGATATCGTAAACGCTGATTTCACAACTGAACAGATGGAAAGCTGGCTCCGTACTTGGAAATCTACACTTCGTGCGGTAAATGGTTATCAAGCAAAAATGGCACCTCTTCCTATTACTTTCTTTGAAGCAATAGATGGGGAATATGATGGCCTGGATTGGAGTCGTCATACATCAGAAAAGGTAGAAGTAGTTCAAGTAGATGGAGATCACTTTACAATGTTACGTGATCCTCATGTAATTAGTTTGGCAAAGGGTTTGCAACAGACACTTGAAAAAGCTAGTTCGAAGGTTACTAATTAAGGGGATTTATAAGTATCTAATGTATGTCTAAGTCTTTTTAGATTATTTTAAAAGAGAATCTTGCTGTTAAAAGTAGTATTTTAACAGTGGGATTCTCTTTCTGTCTGAAATTTAAATTAATAAACTCTAATTTAAAGGAGAATAGATGCTGTAAATAATTACAATTTACTAAAATCTCCTACTTATAAATAAGGGAACGTATTTCTGATATTACTAAATTACAAGATTAGACAATATTACATCTATAATTGACACGTCCACTCCTAAAAGGAAAAGCTGACTAAAGTCCGCGGGCTACTGTACTGTTTGTTATGATATTCTTCTTTATGTTTTAGCGTCTTCTAGTTCTTGACGACATAGGTTGTTTTACGCACGAAATGAAATTGATGGAGCAACCGCATACAATATTCATTTTTCAGAGAACATAATCATTGTAGGGTCGTTTACAGGATTTTGAATAGATCTTAAAATGTTTTTGTTATATGAAAGTGATACTTTCATTCCACGCTTAAAGGCAGATTAAAGTTTTCTCGTATCGCAAAATATGTAATTGGTACACAGGATTTGTAACATAAAGAATATATAATTGATAGGGGTTTTATTAGCCAATAGTCCTGTTTTGTTATGTGCTTTTTGTATATTAAAATCAGGATTTGTTAATCAATTCTTCTTTATTCAATAACCTTTTCTATTCTATCATCAAATATAAAAGAATTAACAGCTCCCTCCTAAAGAGGGAGGCTGACTAACATCAGTGGGGTTTTTGCTACTAGGATGTAATCTGTTTCTGGTATCGCTGATGTGCAGCAGTGTACCATCACTACTCCCACGACAGACCGTATAGGTTCGTGGGCTACTTGTACAGTTACCATACCATATAGTTTAAATAGAAGGAAAAATTTTCTCGACAATAATCTGGTGCATTAATTAAGGTGAACATGTTTCATGCTTCCAATTATTCAACCTATCATATTATGCATAGAAAGAACTTCTTGATCGCTATATCATTAACAAAAAGAACCACTTTTTAAGTGGTTCTTTTTGTTAATGATAAGAGCGATTTTTTATGTTTTTCTTTATAAGGAATATTCATCCAGGATTAGGTATTGTATAAGCAAGTGAGCTATCCTCCACTTCGATTCTAACGAATTTTGAATTAAGGGAACCACAGCCTCACGATGAAAGCAACCTTTCGTTTCCCAGGACGCTACTTCGGTTTATTCCATTCCTAAACTTGAGGAAGGCGAATTTTATTGGATAAAGCGTTAAATAAATAATTCTTACAAGAAGAAATAAAGATATGAAATTCACATTATGGCTTGTTATATGAATAGACTATGATTATTTTGAGTCGCCCCTCTAACAAGTAAGTGTAAGGGACTATATCATAAGAGTCGGCTGTCAATTATCTTGAAATGGTGAATTTTCCACCGTAATAGTAATCTTCGCCTACTTTTAGCACAGCTACGTAACTGCCTGGCTCGTATACATTTGTAATAGGTGTAGTAAATTTACTGTAATTGGGATTGCCCGTATCTGATGGTTGAATTGTTTTGTAGCGTTGTAAATCACCATAATCGCTGTCACTATAATCGACTCGATATAGTTTAATTATACCTTTATCGGTCCCACTAACTTGAGTTGTGACGTCAAAAGTATCACCATGTTTAAGGTTGCCTACTGCTAATTCTATTCTGTAATCTGCATTGTGATGAATTAAGAAAAATTCTTGATATCTCCAGTCATCATAAACACCTTTAGCAGCCGATGCATGGTGAGGTTCTGTAAATATTTGAGATGATGTGAAGCCACAAAATGTTAATGCCCAGCTAAAACTACAGTTCTTAGTTTCTTCATACTAACTTCTCCCTCTAGTGATTTTTTATAGTTAAGTAGTTGCAAGTAAATAAAAATATAGTTTATTTCGTAATTTCGAACGCATCACCGTAATAGTAATGTTCACCTACTTTTAGTACAGCTACATAGCTTCCTGGTGTATATACAGTTGTGATAGGTGTAGTGAATCTACTCTTAAAGTGTTGACCTGTATCTTTGCCTTGGATTGTTATAAATCGCTGTAACTCATCCATACCATCACCGATACTATTTATACGGTATATTTTTACAATACCATTATCGAAGCCTCCAACTTCACATGTAATATCAAAAGTATCACCATGCCTTAGCGTGCCTACAGCTAACTCAGCTCGGTAATCAGCATTGTGATGAAGTAGGAAAAAGGATTGCCATCTCCAATCGTCCACTACAGGTGACGATTTTACTGCTGCAGCTGATGCTTGATTTGGTATTGAGAATACTCCTGATGCTGTAAAACCACCAATAGTTAATGCGCCGATAAGTACTGCGGACTTTAGTTTCTTCATATTAAAAAACCTCCTGTTTCAAATTAGTTAAGGAAATAATTACTGAAACAATGGAAAATAAATCTATAACTTCATAAATTATACAAACGTAATTGTACCATATATTGAGAATTAGATAAAGTGAATTGATTTAAAAGTCTAAAAATTAAAATGGGATTTTAGGAATGTGTATTCTTTTTATTTAATTTCTAAAGAATTTCAAATGCTTTGTACATTCTAATGTTTTACAGGACCATACAAAAGATATTGCTTAGGTGAAATGAAAAAGATCGTAATAAGCAACCAATGTGGAATAGGGCTGTCATACATGAGAGACAGTAGAAGTATTTCAAGTAGATTGATATCATTTTAGAATGTTATGTGAACCGCATGTAATGAGTTTGGCAGAGGCATTATAGCAAACAATTAAAAAATCTAATTTACAAGACTAAAATAATAAAACAGGATGTATATTATTTTTCTCTTTTAATAAATTGGTTGCTAGTAAGTAGTAGTAATATTAGGTATATTTAGACATTTAGACCGAATTAAAAGTTGTACTTTTAACTGCGATATTATCTTTTTTATTTGAAGACAAACTTTCAATATAGATAATAAATTATAAATTTTTATATTTTATAATAGCAATATATATCTTGTGTTTAAAATATGCAATTTTGCATATTTACTCAAAAAAATTAGCGGAATCATTTTGAAATGATAGAATAATTATATCTTATTCTATATAGTTAAATGGATTTACATTTTAAAAATTCTAAAATACAAATATCTTATTAAACTGTAATTGAAAATATTTATCTTTGCGTTTCTAGGAGGACAGGATGGAAGCTTTGTTAAAAAAAATTAATAACGATTTGTATGGAGCAAAGATTACAAATAAAGAATTAGCAGAATATTGGGGGGTAACCCAAAGTATTGTTTCAGATGTTTTAAATGGGCGAACACAAATGAGGTTCTGTTATTTTTCTAAAACATTAAACTGTTTGTATAAAGATATGACCATAAAAAGAGATTTGATAAAAAAATACATAGAAAAAAATAAATTAAGAAATTTACGTGAAGCTATGGAGTACTTGGCTTTAAAGGGAGATTTCGAACTATTAAAACAAGTTGTTGATAAGGAATTGAACACTGGAGCTTCATGTAATAAAGAATGGGCTAGTGTATATAATCTAATTTATAGAATGTACACGGAGAAATGGGAATTTAAAACATTGTATAATTTAATCGTGAAAAAAAATAAAAGCTCTAAAACATTAGAAATGCAAATATTAACAGAGATTTTAATTTGTCAAATGTTATATCACTTAGGGAATTATAGGCTATTATTTAATCGATTACAAGAAATTGAATTAGATATTAAAAACATTAAAAATAAATTTATTAGAACATGTTTTGAGATTAGATTTAAAGAGGCTGTATGTATAATTTCTTTGCAACGAGGAAATATTAATGAAACAAGAGAAATTGCCAAAGAGATTTTAGATGTATCTGAGTGTAATAATTTTTTTGTAATTCCGAAAATAAACGCATTGTTAAAAATCGGAGAATCTTATATTTTTGAAGATTATAAAACTGCAAAGTTCTTTTTAGGAAAAAGTCTTGAAGTATTGGGAGGTGTTTCTAGCCTTGGAATTGCAAGAAAGAAGCAGCTTATCGAAAATACATTGAATTTTCTTTTTATTTATTGGGGAGAAGAAATTGATTGTTTAGAAGAGGGGATTCATTGTGCAGAATTGGCATATTTAAAAGTAAAGCAAGGTAAAAATAAAGAAGCAGAAGAGTTATTAATGCATTTAGCAAATCGAACCGGAGAACTTACTGACTTTCAAACTTTGTATCTGGGTTTAGCTAGAGAAGATAAAAAATTAATAAAAAAATCATTAGAAATGTGTGAAGAAACGGGGAATATTTTTTATTCACAGTTACCAAAAAAATATTTAGGTTTAAATTAATCTCTTGGTGAGGAAACAAATTCTTAATGTGAATATTTATAATATTGCTATTAGAGCTTTCAATTAAAATAAAATCAATATATATTATATAACCAAAATTTTAAGATTTATGTTTATTTATTACCTCCATATCCTCAGCAAAAGTCCTCTTTAAATAATGAATTAATATTTAAAAATTATTATAGTAAAAGTGTGACGCATTAAAAATTGGTAACAAAAAGCTGCCTAATGAGGCAGCTTTTTGCTTAGCTGTTATTTTTTGATTTTATATAGTTAACATACATTTCTAATTGTTCCCATGCTTTTTGACGCTCTTCTTTCGGAAGGGTTTCTATTAGCTTTAAAATATTATTTCCTTCTTCAGTCACAACCTTAGATTCAAACTCAGTTAATTCCGGATCATCTGATCTACCTAATAGATAATCAGTTGTAATATTAAAAAAGTCAGCTATTTTTTCCAATGTTTCACGACCAGGCGCTTTTTTCCCTTTTTCAAAATAAGAGATAGCCATTTTAGAAACTCCAATAGCATTACCTAATTGTTCTTGAGTTATATTCTTTTCTTTTCTTAGTTTTTTAATTATCTCTCCGATCATAATTCAACCCCCTTTATAGAAAGTATCCAGTGTTTATTAAATTATAAAGTAAACAATATGTTTACTACAAGTAATGTTTCTTATTTTTATCAAAAAAGTATAAATCTCAGATTTACTTAAATTTAATGGAAATGAAAATGAGAAACGGTATTTAAAAATGTACAGGGATGGTGATAGCTGTTTGTTTTTTCTCAACATATGAAAATAGTTTTTTGCTTGCCACTGGTTTTATAGGGAGTGTAGTATTTATATATAAGAAATCATGCAGATTCTTTAAAGCTTCAAGTTTTTCAAAATTATATTGGAGAAAAAGGCTCTGTTTTAAAATTAAACAATGGCGCTTAAGTAATTTTCTACAATAATAATAATAAATTCAAAATTTGGATTTGTTTGTATACTTAGCTTGTGATTATATGTTAAAATTTCAGTGGAAAGATAACTGATAATGGTTGTTGTTGGATATATAGTTGGTTTAATCCAACCTAACATATATAAATAGGAGGTATTATTTTGAAGGATGCTACTTATAATTGTGGAATAGAATTATTACTAAATATGATAGGTGGAAAATGGAAGATATTAATTATGTATTATTTAATCACTAAAAGAAAGCGTTTTAGTGAGTTAAAGAGTATACTTCCTGGGATTACCTCGAAAATGTTAACAAAACAATTAAGAGAATTAGAAAGAGATGGATTGATTACAAGAGAGATATATCACCAAGTACCACTTAAAGTGGAATATTTTCTTACTGCTAAAGGAATCGAACTAGAAGTGATTTTACTCCAAATGTGTGAAGTTGGAACAAGGTACCTTGATCATAAAAATAGTTTTCAAAAGGCTGTGCAATTTGTTTGATAATTGGAATTATACCTTATAAAGTAGATTTTCATAGTATCTACTCTATAGGGTGTTCTTTAGTGTATTCCTTATTTCAAAGCTACATAAGTTAACTAATTGCTACGGTATTATTGAATAAGGTTATGAGGAGATGAATTTGGTGAATGTAGAAATAGGAAAGAATGATGTAATGTTCGCTGGCTATCGAAGAGTGGAGATTTTTGATGAAAAATTAGATATAACATTTCCTATGTTTGTTATGTATCCAACAAGTACGCCTGAAAAATTGGAAAACATTGGACCTTATCGTTTGCATGTTTCGAAGAACGCTGAATCTCAAGCAGGTGTGTTTCGATTAGCCATAATATCTCATGGCACCGGTGGTTCACCATTAGTTTATCGAACGATTGCTCGTCACTTAGCTCGTAACGGATTTGTTGTAGGAATACCTGAGCATCCATTCAATAATCGAAACGATAATACATTGGAAGGTACAATCGATAATCTAACTATTAGGCCAAAACATATTTCTATGGCGATCGATTGGTTCTTTAATAGTGAGGATTTTGCAAAGATTTTAAAACCTGATTCTGTTTCAGTCATCGGACATTCTATGGGGGGATATACAGCACTAGCAGCATCAGGAGGAGTACCAACCTCGTTCCCTTATGAGTCTTCGGATGAGAAATCTCATCTTATCAATGTTACACCTGATTACAGAATAAAATTTTTAGTTCTTTTAGCACCAGCTTCAGTTTGGTTTAAAACAAAAGGTGCGTTGGAAGACATAAACATCCCCGTTTTAATGCTTGTTGGGGAGAAAGACCAATTTACACCTTATTTTCATGCAGAAATTATATTGAAAGGGATAACTGACAATACTAAAATTCAATATAGAATAGTTGAAAATGCAGGACATTTTTCGTTTCTTAGCCCATTTCCAAAAGAAATGACAAATGAGTCTTTTCTTCCGTCACAAGATCCACATGGATTTAATCGAGAATATTTCCAGCATGAACTAAATGAAGAGATTACAGAATTCTTATTACAGAATATATAATAACAAGTGACGTCTCTAAAAAAACGAGAACAGAGAATGAATCTAAATCTCAATGTTTATCAACAATAGAGTGAGATTGTTGATAAACATTGGTAGAAAATGATCAAATTTTTTATAAAAATCAAACTTAAATCTGCTGAAGAAGAATCCATTTTGATCTACTATGTAATATTAAAGACAAGTGATAGTACATGAGACTTTTAAAATCAATAAATTGTCTATAATGTTGCACATTATATTAATGAAGGTGCATCACTAATTATATAGTGGTGTGCTTTTTTCTTTTATAAGACCACTAAATGACCACATTTACTATCACAACAACATAGAATAGCTAGTTATTTGCAAATACTTTTTTCTATAGTCTAAAACATTTTTTTAATTAAATAGTAAAAAATGTGTCAATGGAAGTTGGAGAGGTACGGAAACGATTCAGGGAATGAGGGGCCACTCTGGGATTAAACTACAATTTCAATATCTAAACAAAAACAAAAAGTTTACTTTCATTTCCGCTTTAACATTGACTTTTATCTATTTTCATTGATATTATAGAGAATAGATAAAAAGTATACATTCAAAATATTGAAAACAAAGGGATTGAAAAACGAGTGGAGAAAAAGAAACATTTAATTGATGTACAACCAATTCGGAGTATTGAACAGCTTAATGATATGAAATGGTCACTCAAACGTCATTGTTCAGATCGTGATTACATTTTATTTCTGATTGGGATCAATACAGGATTACGTGTCAGTGATTTACTTAAAATGGAAACAAATGAGATTTTAAAACTGAAGCGAAAAAAACGGAAAGAATTTAAAGTTAAAGAAGGAAAAACAAAAAAGGAACGTATCATAAATATTACATCTATTTTTGAGGAAGTATTTCCATACGCTGAAGATCTAAAAAGTACCTGGTTATTTCCTTCTCGAAAAGGCGATAAACCTATTAGTAAAATTCAAGCCTATCGACAGTTACAAAAAGCCGGAGATTTTGCCGGAGTAGAATCTATTGGTACTCATACTATGCGTAAAACATTTGGGTATTGGTTTTACAAGCAAACAAAGGATATTGCTATGTTACAAGAAATACTAAATCATAGTACACCACAAATTACATTGAGATACATCGGAATTAATAAGGAAGAAAAAGATAATATCCTTGATACATTTCGCATCTAATTTAATTTAGGTGATTTTTTGTTTTGTCGAAAATATATGAGGTACCATCAACAAACGTTAAAATGGTGATGGTACCTCATATATGGCGGATTAGCATTTTTCTTAGTCCCCTTTATAGGGTGTTTTTTATTAACTGGATTGTAATTTAAGACTCTTTTTCATACCTCTTTCAGACGGGAATACCAATTGCCCATTTGTAATCAATAAAAAACGCTCCATTTGTGGAATTAGTACATGTATGATTTTTATACCATTGGAAAACTCTTTGACTGGAGAATAATAGATAGAAAAATGTTGTTGGTGTAATCGTTCTTGCAGTTCTTCGATGTAAAGTATTAAATTACGTTCTGAAAATCTCGGTAAATCCTCAAATGAAACATAAGTGGCTGGAAATTGATTAAATACGGAACACATATTCATTTCTGCACAAGCATAGTGACGAGGATACGGCTGTAATTGATTCAAAAAATGCTCTCGATGTGCTAGCTCATCACCAATATTTGCAGAAGCAATATGATTCACCTGAACCAGTTCTGTAATACTTCGCAAGATAGCATATTCAGGGTATAAAGATGTACCTAGCCCAAATATACCAGTATGCTTTTTATTTTTTGTAACAGCTAATATAGTTGGAATTGCAACTTCCGTTGTAATATCCAATAGTATAATTTTCTCTTGTAATTCCTCTTCTGCGTGTACAATCGTTTCTTTTAGTGAGGATGGAAGTGTATTTGGATGAATTATCTTTAATGTATGATCTGGCATATCATAGTAGAAATGTCGAAGTAGGAATAAAGAAAAAGCATCCCTTTCAATGACTTCATTCGTTGCATGAATAATCGCTTCATGTAAAGTGGAACCAATGGCTGTGCCACTATTAGAACTGTATCGTTGTACTTTCTGATACTGATAAGTATCCGTTTCGATTGGATGTTGCATATAATGTGGATTGGCAATAAAAAATGGATACCATACATGTTGTTGTGTATCATTCAAAGCATAGTATTTTTTACACAGTAATTGTTGATTTGGTTCTTCTACTATCAATTGCATAACACGTTCTCCGTCAAATATTGGGTTCTTCGCAATATGATGAGAAGAGAAAAAATCACACTCTTTCATTGATATGTTCTCCAGAGTATAATGCTCTAAGGCCTCAAACAATGCGCCTAATTCATTGTACTTCCCTTTTCCTACGCCGAATGATTCAATCTGTTGATTTAAATTAAATAATTCCACGTATGTGGTTTGTATTTTATCTCCAAAAACTTTTTTTTCAACTGAAAAACTTAATTCTTTGAACGTATCCATAATACGTTGATGCGCAATTTCTTCTACGGTTTCTCTTTCCCAAGAATATAGCATTCTAATAACCTCCAGTTAAATAAAATAAAGTAAATGAATACAATCTTTCATGGATTTATGTATAGATAAAGAGGACATCATAAGACTGTCCTCTTTATCTTCTTTATTTTTTTTCTTGTAGTTTCTGTAATTCTTTTGTTTCAGACACTGCTAATTTAGGTTCATGCTTCTCACTTGTTACTATAATCCAACGTCCCATTATGAACTCCTCCTTCATTATATAATCATGTGGTACATCCAAATTATAGAGAGAAAATATTGGGAAAACAACCTATTATTATGAAAATTCAAATTTCTCAATAAATTACGTTTCTATAATTACACTTTTGAGTGTAATTATAATTTTCATGTATTTAGTGATAAAGAGAACTCTCAATTCGGGAACATTCCTAAAAAACAGACACCTTTAGGCACACATTTGCTCGTTCCAAAAAACAACCGTTTGTAAGGTTCTGGTGCAAAAAATCTATAAAACTTGGACATACTGATACTATTACTCTAAAAAGGTGTGTGATTGGTATGGAAAAGAAAAATTTGTTCAAATGGAAGCACTATCAGCCTGATATTATCTTATTAACGGTACAACCTTAGTTTTCGTGATTTAGTGGAAATGATGGAGGAACGGAGTTTATCCATTTCTCATACAACGATTATGCGTTGGGTTCATCAGTATGGTCCTGAATTGGATAAACGGATCCGACGTTACCTCAAACAAACAAATGACTCTTGGAGAGTCGATGAAACATATATCAAAGTAAAAGGTCAATGGATGTACTTGTATCGTGCGGTGGATTCCGAAGGAAACACTGTTGATTTTTATTTGAGTAAAAATAGAAAAACAAAATCAGCTAAACGCTTCTTCAAAAAAGCCTTAGCTTCTTATCATACCTCAAAACCTCGTGTGCTCACAGTTAATAAAAATCCTGCCTATCCAAAAGCCATGAAACAATCACAAAAATCAGGGAACCTACCATCAGGAATCCAGTTACGACAAATAAAATATCTAAACAATATGGTCGAACAAGACCATCGATTTATCAAAAAACGAGTCCGGTATATGCTCGGATTTCAGTCTTTCCAAACCGCGTCAACGACGCTAGCTGGAATCGAAGCTATGCATATGATCAAAAAAGGACAAACTTTTCAAGGGGAGAAGTCTGTCCGAAACCAGATACAACTCATCAATAATCTCTTCGGTCTCACTGCTTAACAGTGGATTCCTAACGGAATCTGTCATTCTCTATTTACATTTGATTATCTTTGCACCAGAACCCAAACAAATTAAAAGAGCATTAGAACACTCACTGGTAAATATACAACAAAAAGAAATCATTGAGCGTAAGTATTTAAAAAACGGTGTAATGAGTGATAAGACAATTAAGGCTCAAATGATGTTAGCTAATGATTGGTATTACTTTCAGAAGAAAAATGCAATTATGACCATTGCTACAGCGTTACGAATTATATAAATGGAGAGGATATGATGGAGCGATGGATTACCCAATAAGTTTTTATAAACGGATTAAACAGTTGTTTTGTAAGCACGAATATCCTTCAAAGTTACTTGTTAGTGAGGGGATAAATAGCAAGGAAGGTCAAAATCTAGTTTTATATTCTTGTATGTTTTGTGACCACGCATATATAAAATGGGAGAAGGCATCAGAATGGAGCAAAAAACACCGATAAATAGCCGATAAAGTGGTGAGAAAGAGGAGGATATCTAGATGTTTGATTCACCGTATCATTATCTTACAAGCCCTTTGAAAACCGCATATCGAAGAGGATTAGTACACCTATAAGTGAAACGTTCTATGCGAGAATGTCACGGTAACGTATACCGCAATAAGGGCGGGCTAGGCGGTAAGAATCCGCGTTAAGACGAAAAGACGAATTAAAACAAATTAAAACTAATGAAGACATATTCCAGTGTGGCGGGTGTGGGATTACTCGCATTCGTCATGCTGTTTTACTTCTCATTGAGTATATAAGTGTTCCACCTTTCACTTGTGGACTCATAGGCAGTAAAATCACATCTGTCATTTCTCTTGATTTCTAGTTTAAAGATAACTCAAATACGTTTGAAAATGGAGAATGAGGTTTTGTTCGATTGAATGAACCGTGTTCTCCTGTGAGAAGAAAAACTTTAATTATATTTGTAGTTACTCACAACAATTACTAATGTAAGTTAGGATTTCTTCGTAAACAGCCAAACGAGCAGAGAGCTTCCGCTCTTTGTTTTAGTTAATACTTAGGTGTTAGTTAAAACAAGGTGCGGAAACACCGTACCTGCTTTGAAAACGATAGAGAGTTCCATAGCTCTCGAGGTCTACGGACTTAAAACGAGAAGATTCTTCGTCTTCTCCCAGTCACTGACACGAGGCGTGTAGCCATATAGTATTGATGCGGTGGCTTGCTTGGAGAAGGTTGAGAGTATTCAGCCTTAAATTGATTTATTTCGAAACACCCTTTCGATATATTTCTCCCATCCCCTTTATAAAAAGGTAGTGATTGGATATCATTACCTTTTTCGTTTTGTTATAATTTGTATAAAAAAAACAAGGGGGAAGAAGTATGACGGTTTCTACAAAAACGAATATTATTACATCCATGAAATTATGGAAAGAGGATTTGTTGCAAGAACAGGGAGAAAGACAAAGAAGATTAAAAAGTTTAGAAGAATATTTAGAAATACTTAACGAAAAAGTACAGTGTTTACTTAGTGTTACAGTAGAGGAACACAATCAAAAACAAGCACTTAATCAAATTTCAAAGGATTATGGCGCACGGCAGATAAAACTTATTGATGAAATATATAATCTAGAAAAAGAAATTAATGTACACGAAGGTTTAAACGAAAAGCTATTCAGCAGAATCGACGTAATGATTAAGGAACGAGAAGAAAAGTAATATGATAAATCAAAAGCATCCATAACGGGTGCTTTTTTCGTTGTTATATAGAAATTATACAATAAACGTATTTAAATATTATTTTAGGTATAACGTGAATAAATCCACAATCCATACAATGATACAGAAAGGTTTTTTCTAACGTGTTAGTTACCTTTGCGTTTATCTTTGGCGCCTGAACGAGGTGCTTTTTTTATTGGGTAAAATGGACATTTAATTTCAAATAAAAGGATATTTATGTTGAAAGGTAGAATTTGTATATTGAGTGAATAATTCCAACTAAGGGGTACAAATTCTATGCGAAGTGAAAAGGATTTGTTGAAGCAATGGAAGGCGGATTTACAAGCTGTTCAAGAAGAGAAGAGACTGAAGAAGAAAGCTAAGAAAAAGAGTAAGAAATATAACGTTCCAGGTAATACAGCCGACTTTATGGATAGCAAAAACACTTATCATAAAAAGAGTGGGGTATGGAAACAAAGAAATAAATAATGTGAGGATAAATGAATTGATTGAGCTAATAGCAATTCTTGTAGGCGCTGCCGTGATCGGTTTAGCGTCTTATTTGTTGTTAAGGGATGATAAGAGATAAATAAAAAAGAGAGCCGAAGCCCTCTTTTTAATAAATACCCAAGGTTTACGAACAAATCGGAATCCCTAGTACTTGCAAAGCTAGTGCTACTTCAAGAGAAATTTCTAATCTAGCGATTTCAATTCCAGCAACAGAGATAACCAAAAAAGGTTGGCCATTTACGAATAGAATACAGCTTGTCATGTATACGCCTCCTTTCTAGTAATCTACTACAGTATATGAATTCATTGTATAAATGTAATAGTCAGATAGTTTGTTTTTATATAATTAATAGTTTTGTATCCATGCAACAAAACAAACGAACACAATGAACGAAAATAGAGGAGCGCGTTAATTGAATAAACGTGCTGACTTATTAACCAATTCAAGTGTCTGGTTAATAAACTCGATAAATATCACGAATTCCTGTAGCTTGGACTTGTTTTTATCATCTCTCTGTTTATTTTTTATAGTAAAACCTCTTTATAGGAGTTCAGCCGCATGCCCATCAACTTAAGATTTTGAAGTACCCCAAAAACGAAATTTTTCTCGCCAAATTTATTTATGATAATTAAGTTCACTTTTTTGTTTTTGTTCACGAATAATAAAGCTGTTTAATGTAAAACAGAGTCATTTAAAAGAAAATATAGTTGTTTAACGTTTTATCCGAAAGAATTCTCCTTCCTCAAGCGTGTGCAGGGCGATAGCCCAACGGTAGGCGGGAGATGAATTTCGGTTTGGCATAGCCAAAAGGGGTTTGCTTTTTATTTTTTCTCCTAACATAATTAGTCTTATAAAGTGTAAAAATTGGTATATCAATGAAAGATGAAAAGTGAGGTGTAGGTGATGTTGAAAGCATACAAATATCGTATCTATCCGAATGAAGAACAAAGAATATTTTTTGCAAAAACATTTGGGTGCGTGCGTTTTGTGTACAACAAAATGCTTGCTGATAGAATCAATTCTTATCAAGAATCTCAAAAAAGTATGGATAAATCCATAAAATATCCTACACCTGCAAAGTATAAAGCTCATTTTCCATTTCTAAAGGAAGTTGATAGCTTGGCGTTAGCTAACGCACAACTAAATCTAAATAAATCCTACGCCAATTTCTTCCGTGATAAATCTGTTGGATTCCCCAAGTTCAAAAGCAAAAAAGATAACCATCGTAGTTATACAACGAACAACCAAAAAGGAACAGTGTTTATTGAAAATGGCTATATTAAATTACCTAAATTAAAAACCCTGGTACGAATGAAGCAACATAGGCCATTTTTCGGAGTGATTAAATCGGTGACGATTTCTAAAACACCTACCAGCAAACATTTTGCTTCTGTTTTGGTGGGAGAAAATGAACAATTGTTTCCTAAGGTTGATGCAAAGGTTGGCATTGATGTTGAATTGAAAGACTTTACGATATTGTCTAATGGCAAAAAATATGAAAATCCTAAATGGTTGAAGAAAGCTGAAAAAAGATTAGCTTTTTTGCAACTTTATATTTAACACAAAGACAATAGTAAGAATTTAAAAAAGGAGAGGTATTTATGGACATTGATTTATTAGTAAATCGGCCAGAACATATAGAAGATGTTGCTAAAATGGTTTACAAAGAATTTGTTATACCAACTAGTAGTAAAAAAACATATGAAGAAGTTGTCGATTTTTTTAAGGGAACATACGCAGATATATTTCCAATCACTTTTATAGCGAATGTAGATGGTCAATGTGTAGGGACAGTATCAGTATTTGAAAACGATTGGAAAGAAAGACCTCAATATAAACCTTGGTTGGCATCTTTATATGTTGAGCCTTCATATCGAAGTCAAAAGATAGGGTTTTATTTAATCAAAGACTTGCTAAAACATATGAAAAAAATAGGTTATACGAAAGTATTTTTAAAGACAAAAAATGCTTCAGCTTACTATGAAAAAAGAGATTGGGAACGCATTGAAACAGTTCTAGATGAACAAGGTGAAAATGTCGATATTTTTAAATATACATTATTGAAATGATGGGAGTGATTATTAAAGGTTCTGCTCTCAAATTAAACAACCTTATCGTTCATTTCTTCTCTTAGTAATAGTAGGAAATTTCAACAATTAAATAACTTTAAAACTCTTCCAACAAATATATTGTAGGAAGGGCATTGTTTTATAAGGGGTCACCAGCCCATCAGCTTAAGAGATTTTAATACCCTCAAATACCAAAAAACGTTATCCTTTCTAAACAAGATAAATTAGAAAGGATGACGTTTTCTTATGAATCCCTCGATTCAAGATGAATTACAATCATTTGCGGAAGAATTACAACGATATGTTACACCTGTATTCTTAGAAGAACTTGCAAGAGAAATCGGATTTATAAAACGAAAACGTAAGTTTTCTGGTTCAGACTTAGCTACTATTTGCATTTGGATTAGTCAACGGGTAGCAAGTGATCCCTTAGTTCGATTATGTAGTAGGCTTCATGCAGCTACTGGTACTTTACTCAGTCCTGAGGGCTTAAATAAACGCTTAAATACAAAAGCAGTTTTATTTTTAAAACATATTTTTTCTTTACTGTTACAACAAAAAGTATGTGAACAGCTCAAAATATATGCAAAGCGTTATCAAGACCTTCTTTAACAAAAAGAACAATGTATTAGCAAAATGGTGCCTATAGCTGAACAACGTACAGAATATAGTATCATTCTGAGTCTTCCTGGAATCGGCCCAAATACAGCTGTACGTTTAATGGTAGAAATAGGTGATATGACTCGTTTTGCGAATAATAAACCATTGAATGCATATGCCAGTATTGATATACGTCGCTTTCAATCAGGTAAAACTTTTTTTAAAGATAAAATTAATAAACGTGGAAGCAAACATTTACGAAAATTACTTTTCCTCATTATCCAAAATATGATTAAACAACGACGTTATGGGCGAAATCACATTGTCGAGTATTAAGATAAATTAAAAACGCAACCTTATAACAAGTGTCATAAAGTTGCGTCCATTGCATGTGTAAATAAGTTATTGAAGCTTCTCCTTCATCTTATTACACACAATATACACTATGATTATCGATTAACAGCCTAACATCATAGTTTCATTCATCATACCATATCCTCCCCTAGTAAAAAAATGAATCCATATTAGGGGTATTTGGTAGGGATGAGGATGGGTACCTGTGTTTTGTGATATTCAGTCCATCAAAAATCTAAAAATATAGGTTGACTAATCGTAAGAAATAACAAAGGTCCTAATCCGCCTGTTCCACCTCCTACAGAAGAATGGGCGCAAATCTCACAGATATGAGAAGAAGACTGTCTTTGATATCATGGGTGTTGTCTATGAGTATAATGGATTGAAAAAACAAAAGAAAGTTGCATAATTTAAAAAATGAAACCCGTTAGGATTTATTTGTGATGCGTATTTTTAAGAGTATGCTTTTATTTTAGGAATGTTTTGATCCGATGAGCCGAAAGCTAAGGTTGTGCTCACTCTTAAGTTGATGGGCATGGGAAGTGTATCAGCAGATTCCAGGAAGATTTTGTATCAAAAAAATGCGGATGAACTATTAGCGATTGCTAGTATGACAAAAATGATGAGTGAGTACTTGGTTAGTGAAGCGGTAGCTAAAGGGAAACTTAAGTGGGATCAGAAAATTAAAGTTTCTGAATACGCACACGAAATTTCACAAGATCGCTCATTATCAAATGTGCCTCTAGAAAACGGTGGTTATTATACGGTAAGAGAACTATACGAGGTAATGGCAATTTGCTCTGCCAATGGTGCAACAATTGCTTTAGCTGAAGCAGTTACTGGAAAAGAAGTCGATTTCGTAAAAATGATGAACGATAAGTCGAAAGAATTTGGATTGAAAAATTATAAATTTGTAAACTCTACGGGCTTAACAAACAATGATTTAAAAGGACAGCATCCTGAAGGGACAACTCCAGACGAGAAAAATAAAATGTCTGCAAGAGATTGTGCGATTTTAGCACAACGTCTTATTCAAGATTTCCCGAAAACATTAGATACAGCAAAAATCTCGAAAAAAACATTCCAAAAGGGCGGCAAGTATCCAATTGATATGGCGAACTCGAACTGGATGTTAAAAGGTTTAATTAAGCAATATGAAGGTGTAGATGGCTTGAAAACAGGAACAACTCCAGAAGCTGGGGATTGTTTACTGGCACAGTAGAAAGAAACGGTATGCGTCTAATCTCTGTAGTGATTAAAACAAACTCTCATACAGCACGTTTTGATGAAACAAAGAAATTATATGATTATGGATTTGCGAATTTTGAAGTGAAGAAGGCCTATGAAAAAGATTCAACAGTAAAAGGGCATGAAACAGTGCGGGTAGAAAATGCAAAAGATAAAGATGTAGCAGTTCAAACGAAGCAAGCTGTTTCACTTCCAATGCCAAAGGGCAGCAACGACGTTTATAAAACAGAATTTAAAGTATCGAACAAAGAACAAGAAGCGCCTATTAAAAAAGGTGTAACAATTAGTCAAATGATTATATCGCCTAAAGATAATAACGATCCTCTAGGTTCTTATCAGATAAATCATTACAAGTAGACCTTGTAACGAAATCTGAAGTAGAACAAGCAAATTGGTTTACACGTTCTATGCGCGGAATCATATCTTTCTTTAGCAGCATGTGGAATAGCGCAGTTGATACAGTAAAAGGTTGATTTTAAGAGCTCCCCATTGTGGGAGCTTTTTCTTACGATATATTCAATACAGTTCTGTTGCAAAGTTTGAAAAAAGCATAAACAGGTTGGTAAATGAGAAACAATGTTTAGGAAGTAGCTAGTAATTGTTGAAGTTCATTGTACATTGAAAAAGCGGAGTCTCTTTGAAGACTTCGCCTTTGTTTATATAGGGCATGAATGGTTTCAATACCTTAAAATCAAAGTGGTTATCAAGTCGAAGGAAGGCACCTTAGGGTGTTTTTTCTTTTTAAACGCCATTTAACACTATAAAAATAGTAAAAACCATTTTAATTGAATATTGTTAATAATTAGTTTATACATTATCAATTTACTATATATTACATTTATGTAAAAATGAATACAAGCTAAACTTTTTCAAATCTTTCCCCTAATAAGGATTTGAAAGAGTCATCTCAATAGTCTCCATGTTGTAAATATGCCTAGAAAAAAGAACCCTTAAGGGTTCTTTTTTCACTAATTTTAATTCGATTTTACGATTGCTGACGAAACTTCATCATTCTAAGTTTTAATCCCATCTCTAATACTTACACTAGTCAAATTAATATACTTTCCATTGTTAACAAGAGCAAGTGCACGACCTTTAGCATTATTGTGTTCTTAAATTTCACTCTCATCATAAACTATACCTGCTGCTTTTGATGTCATTAACAGTTTTGGAGAAAGGAAAAAGCAGAGATAACATCAAATCCTTATCTATTCCTATCAAATTGTATTCTTTTTTAGATGGTCATATAAATATAGTTAAAACAAAAGAACCGAATATTTTCCGGTTCTTTTTCATAGTTCGTCATAATGTTATTTAAATATTATCTATTAAAAATTCGTTATCCTTCCAAATCCAACCAAATCATTACTATACCAAGAAGTAGATAACTTAGAATACTTAACTTTCATACTTTTTCCACTAGCAGCTTCAATAATATCATCTCCGCCAAGATAAATAGCTACATGAGTAATGTTGCTTGTACTATGTGTTTCACTAAAAAATACTAAATCTCCTGGCTCAGCATTAGCTCTACTAATTCTTTGGGAGTTATTATATAATACTTGAGAAGTCTGATATGCTCTTGAATATCCTGCTTGATTCCATGAATAATAAACAAATCCCGAACAATCAAGACCTCTTGCATCTTTAACTCCCCATACATAAGGAACACCCAAATAATTTTGAGCAACATCAAGAACCTTTGCCTAATGACCACTAGAAGTGAAGTATTGCCATTTATTATCGATTTGTAATTGTCCAGTTGCCATTTAAGTAGTACCATTTTCCATTCTCTTGTAACCAGCCTGTTTTCATCGCTCCACCGGCATTTGGATCAAGGTTACCATTTGCCTTCTGATGCAAGCCAACCTGTCTTTTTCACACCATTCTCATAGAAGAACCATATTCCATTTTCATTTTTTACCCAGCCACTTTGTTGAGTTGCTTGCGTATTTTGAGCTGTTTCTGCTGAACTTACAATTGGTTGAATGCCGGTTCTTTTCTAATGTGATTTTTCTTCTTGCGATACAACACAAATGACATTGTGCTGCATGAAACACTCCTAACGTTGTTAAAATCACTTGTTTCTAAGTGGAAATTTGTTTTAACCTAGGAGTGTACTCCATATCCATCAGCTTAATAAAAATAAACGCCCTCAAAACGAAAAAATGAGCTGACTTCTCAAAGTAACTACCTGTAGAAAAAGAAAATGTTCATTTAGGGGGGATATTAAAACCTTAGCTTGATGGACATGTAAGAAAAAAACAAAACTCCAAAAAACCAAAAGATTTGAAAGGTTCGTAGAAACAGAAATGCGAAGAAGAGAAAAAATATCATGCAGAACAACGTTCAATCGCATTAATGGTCGTGAAGGAATGTAATTATGTGATTAAAGAGGAAGGAGCCGAGAAAATTGAGTTCGCTTTCAATTTACCGTTCAATAATTATCTCCAAATGTAAAAGAAAAAAGTGAAATAATGAAATTAGTATTGTTAAAATGATAATGTCAAATTCAAAAGAAGGAAGATTCTGAATGATACTCGGGATCTTCCTTCTTGTTTGCTGAATTTGCATACAGTAAAGGTACATTCTTTTTTATCATCAGAAATGTACAAGGAGAAAAAAGAAATAAAATGAAATGGAGATTAGGACTGGTTTGTATACGCTGGAATTTATTAATTAAGTTAAAATTTCGTTGGGTTGTATAAAAATATTATTCGACATAACGGGGGAAACAGGAGTTTGTTTTATTTGGAAAATGTCAGTTTCTTTTTTATGATTCCTTGTTGTTTCGGTTATTTGTACAACCTCCTCTATAGGGTCGGTCATATACTCTAATCTCTATTTATTTAGAGCAAGTTTTGAACAATCTTTTTTGGAGTACGGCACCGATTACTACTTTTTTTGGGCCACTCACCATTTTGTCACATTCCTGTCACAATATATGTGTATCTTAGAAATAAAAATAAGGAGGTTTATAAATATGAATAAAAAAATGAAAAAGCTAGTCATTCCAATTTTGATGAGTTCAATGTGTCTTACATTACCATCCCTGAGTTATGCGCAACAAAAGGATTTTACAACAAAGGGACAAAACGTAGTTTCTCAATACAAAAATTTTACTTTTGATGTGAATCCTGAAACCGGTGAAATTTTTGTGGAAAAAGATGGTGTGAGAGAAAATGCTTCATTACCACTATCGAAGAAAAAAATAACAAATCTAATAAAAAAAAATGACTGTATATCTTGGAGTTATCCAGATGACCAAATAAATGTGAAGATTGAAAAGAAAGAATCCTATTTAAGTATTAAGTTAAAATCTACTAAGTCTGAAGGAGCTAATGAATTTACATGGCCTAAAGTAAGTGCGGACAGCTATACGTTACCATTATGGGAAGGAAAAACTATACCTAGCAATGACCCAAGCTGGAAAGAATATTTAAAAGATCGAGACATGTCATTCATAGAACGTTTTTCTATGAGATTCTTTGCATTGAATAAATCTAAATATTCAATTATGTATATAGCTGACAATATGTATAATGATAATATTCATTTCACTGCTGATTCCGATATACAGTTTAGTTTTACACATCAATATCCTTCTATTAATAAGAATAAAGAATATGGATTCAGATTGTATCTAACTGATAAAAACCCTGTCTCGATGGCAAATATTTATAAAAATTATATAAAAGAACAGGGAGAATTTAAGACATTAGAAGAAAAAGCAAAAACAAATCCGAACATTAAAAAATTATATGGTGCTCCTCATATTTATTTTTGGGACCACAGTGGGATTGCAGTAGAAAATATCAAGTGGGATAAATTCACACAAAAAATGGATGAGACATTTACAAATTGGATTGCACAGTTGTTACAAGAAAATACGGAAGATGGCTCAAAAGATTTTGAAACTGTTATGCAAGAGATAAAGAATCAAAATGCTATCGATAAAAGCCAGCAAAAAGTAATAGTTAATGCGATAAATCAGGTATTAAAATTAGAGCAACTTTATAATAAAGATATTTTTAATAATCCAGATACCGGAATAAATGAATTGTTGAAAAAAGGAATCCAAAACTTAAGTGAACAAGAACTATATACATTGAACAAAGGATTAATTAAGAGTAAGTTAACAGAGGCAGTGGATGAAGTAAGTAGATGGGAACAGAAAGAAACAACAGATGTTTTAGTTGATATGAAGAAATCAAATGTTAAAAAAGCATGGATAGGTTTACCTAATTGGGCTAATGGATTAATGAATCCCAAGATGGTAGAAGAAGCAAATAGAATGGGGTATTTAATCGGTCCTTATGATTCATATCACTCGATTCATGAAGTGGGAAATAGAGATTGGAATACTGCTTCTTTTAAAGATAAAACTTTATATGAAAATGCCACAATATCGAATGCAAAAGGAGAAAAAATAGGAGGATTCTTAGGAAAAGGAAGAAAGTTAAATCCAACTTTATCCTTACCTAGTGTGGAAGAACGTGTAGGTGCTATTTTACAAAATAATATACCGTTTAATTCTTGGTTTGTCGATTGTGATGCTACAGGCGAAATTTATGATGATTATTCTCCAAGTCACATTACAACTCAGGAACAAGATCTAAAAGCAAGACTGCAAAGAATGAAATATATTAGCGAAGAAAAACATATGGTAGTTGGATCAGAAGGTGGAAATGACTTTGCTAGTAATATAATTGCCTTTGCACATGGAATAGAAACGCCTGGGATTTGGCCCGACTCTGATATGAAAGATAAACAGAGCCCATATTATGTAGGCGGATATAAATCCACTTCACCAGATGGTGCTATTCCAGAAACGAATGCCAAAACCATACCAATCAAACCTATTTATAAAAATATTTATAATAATCCTGTATATTCAATTCCGTTATATAAACTTGTATATAATGATTCAATTATTACTACTCACCAATGGGCATGGGGAAGTTTTAGAATTAAGGATGAGATAGGAAATAGAATGTTATCTGAAATGTTGTATAATGTACCACCTTTATATCATATTGATAAAAATGAATGGGAGAAAAGTAAATCCATCATTACCTCTTATTTGAAAGTATGGTCTCCATTTCATGAGAAAGCCGTATCAAAACCAATGACTAATTTTGAAGTATTGTCTGAAGATCGGCAAGTTCAAAGTACGACATTTGGAAATGACATGAAAGTGATTGTGAATTTCTCAAACCAAGATTTTACATATGACAATGAGAATATAAAAGCAAAAACAGCTATAGTATATGATGGGAAGAAAAAGAGTATATTAGAAGTTCCTAAGTACTAAGATACATGATAAGGTAGCTGCTGTTAAAAGTTCTGAACCAAGGAGATCTGTTGGGATACGGAAACGATTCAGGGAATGAGGTGCCACTCTGGTATTTACTTACAGAATGATTTGAGAAATGCTCTGATGTTGCTTTGAAATAAAGTCGTACTGTTTTGAATAAAGTTAAACTGATACAAAAAAGTTGCACCATTTTGCATCATTAGGTAAAGTTTGATCAAAACCAACATAAGAAAGGACTTCTGTGTTTTGAAATCTTTTTTAATTTGTAATCAGGATTTTTGAAAGATTTGTGAATTTTATAGAAAATAAACGGGATATAATGTAAAATGTTATTGTTTTGTACATTAAAGGTTATTTATGTTATTTGAATTATATTTTTACGGATTCACACTATTAATCACACTATTAATCACACTAAAAGAGGTACAAGGAGGAAGGTATATCTATTAAAATAATGAGATATACCAAAGTAGAAATGAATATTAAATTTAACAAAAAAGTAGTAGCATTAACAGCAGGATTAACGGTATTATCTTCACCATTTGCAACATTTGCAGAGGAACAACAATCAGTAAACAATAAGCAACCTACAAGCGTTCAAGAACAAGGTAAAACAGACCAACTTCAGGCATCAGATGAACAGGCTTTAAAAAGTATTGAAGATAGTTTTGAAGGGGTAGACGGACGTGGTGGAGGTACTGTCGACAATAAGAAAGCAGACAGCCTTCAACGTTCAGAGGGTATTCATGAAGAAACGGGTACATTAACTGTTCCTAGCAATTCAAACAGAACAAAACGTAGCCTATCTTCCACATCACCTAGAACCTCTAGTACAATAAACGGTGTTCCATTCACTGAATGGATTGTTCCAGTAGGTAATGATAATATTCGTCCTCAAAACCACATGAGTCCAAAATACATTACAATTCATGAGACTGATAATACAAGTGTAGGAGCAGGTGCTAGAAACCACGCTCAATATCTATATAACCAAGCAGTAGGGAACACAGACCGAGGTGCATCATGGCATTTTACAGTAGACGATAAAGAGATTTATCAACACTTACCATTAAACGAGAACGGGTGGCACGCAAGAGACGGTGATGGTCCAGGTAATAGACAATCTATTGCAATTGAAATCGCAGTTAACAGAGACGGTAACTACAGTAAAGCAGTAGATAACGCTAAGAAACTTGTAGCTTATTTAATGAAAGAAACTGGTGTACCGTTAAATAATATCGTAAAACACCAAAAATGGAGTGGTAAAAACTGTCCTGCTAACATGATTAATAGTGGACTATGGGATTCATTCGTAAATGGTGTTGAGGGGTATTATAATAACCTTTCTCAACCAACAGATGACATTACAGGAGGGTGGTATGAGTCAGCTATTCGAGAGTTAAATAGAAGAGATATTATGGTAGGGGAAGGAAACGGAATTTTCGCACCTAACAGAGCAGTAACAAGAGCCGAATTTGCTCAATTAATCTCTAAGTCTCTAAACTTACCAGCCGGAGATGCATCATTTAAAGATTTAAACGATGCACACTCAACTCTAAGAGATGGTATTAAACGCACTGCAAGTGTAGGTATCATTGCAGGTAGAGGTGACGGTTATTTTGATCCTAACACACCTATTACAAGAGAAGAATCAGCAATCATTGTAAACAGGGCTTTACAGTATAAAGGTATATGGGGGCCAGTTGCAAACTTACCATTCGTAGATAAAGACCAAATTATCTATAAAGAAGACGTACAAAGATTGTATGGCTTAGGTATTGTAAAAGGTAAGGGAGACAATCAATACGATTCTAAAGGAACAACAACGCGTGGTGAAACAGCATCATTCATTCTAAACATGCTTCAAGTAATTGAAACTGGTAGTGTTCAAAATGTAATTGGAACGGCTCAAATCAATGGTATTGGGGTAAATATTCGAAGCGGAGCAGATTCAAACTACTCTATTGTTAGAAAGGCAAGTAAAGGCGAAAAAGTTACAGTATATGAAGAAAAGAACGGTTGGCTAAGAATTGGAACAGGTCAGTGGGTTTATTATGACTCTAGTTATATCAAATATAACAGATGATAAAAAACTAAATAGTTAAAGGGACAAGTCATATAGAGATATATGACTAGTTCTCAGGCTGTGGGGAAAGTCTTCTCTACAGCCTGTTTTTGTGTCTGAACTTTTTTTATCGTTTTCCGACAGAAGACTCCTTCCTTAAAAATGTGAAGGTGTGAAACACCAATTTTAGGTGGGAGATGAATGTCGGAAAACGATAAATTAGAATAACAGCTTAAAAAAACTTTAGATAAAATTTCTTTTTTCTTTCTATATTTATTCTATAATTTATGCATAAATATGAAAGATCCTTTTAAAAGATACACAGTTTTTGTAGCGTTTATATCGAGGGGTTAAAGAAAAATAAACACAATATATTCACTTCTCCCACTACACTAGTATAGTCGCCTTTATTAACAAAAAAATCTACGATTTATAAGGAGAACAATTTATGAGTAAAAGAATTAGATTCCATACGAGGGTTAGCAGCTATTACAGTGGTATTTGGACACTTTTGTTTAATACTAGCATCATTGCCCAATTCTGTTAAATTATCCCCTCTGAGGTTTTTATGGGCTGGCGGGGAAGCTGTAATCATTTTTTATGTACTTAGTGGTTTTGTGCTATCTATGGCACTTTATTATTCAAAAAAAACTATTAGGGATATTTAATTAAGCGATTTGTACGAATCTATATCCCTTATTATATCTGGATATTCATCACCTTCGCTTTATTCGTTTTGTTTTCGCTGTATGAGGTGACAGGATTACGAGATTGGTTCTATGATAAGTGGCAGGGTCCTATAACAAAATTAGATAATATCAATCATATTGTGCTTCTAAACAATTTTTTTACAGACAATTACAACCCGGTGATCTGGTCATTAGCTCAAGAAATGCGTATATCTATCGTGTTTCCCTTGTTATTCCTTCTTTTTTATAAACAGAGTTGGAAGAAAACGATACTGTTTGCCCTGTGTTTTTCTTTCATTAGTATCTTACTGAATATACTCCATATTGGAAAGGTTTCTGGATTTTACAATGGATATGCCGATACACTACATTTCATTTCTATGTTTATGATAGGAATGTTACTTTTTAAATATCAAAAAGAATTTAGCTTTTTCTATGGTAATATAAGCAAGATAAAAAGAAGGCTCCTTATCCTAATCGGAACCATCTTATATCTATATTCTATTTTAATTTTTGGAATTTCTCGTAATGATACCACGTTTCTATTGAAAGATTGGGACGTCGTCATAGGAGTGAGTATATTCATCATAGTTACGATGAATCATGTAAAAGTCAAAATGATTTTGAATAAGAAAATATTGGTTTATTTAGGTGAAATCTCATATAGCATTTACTTATGCCATTTTCCAATCATGATGGTACTACTATTTAAACTTGTATATGCAAAGATTCCTACCTGTTTACTCTTCATTTTATGTCTCATCACAACCCTATTGTTCTCTATCCTTTCGTATCAGTTTATCGAAAAAAAATGCATCCATGAGGCAAAAAGGATAACAAAAAGATTTCTAAAAAAGGTTTAAACTTGTCCAAATTATGTCTAAATGTACAATTTTCCCAAAATGATATAGTGACCCCATCGCTATCAAGCTATCAAGCTAAAATTTTATAGTACCCCCATAACGAAATTTTCTGCTAACTTGTAACAAAAAAGCTCATTTTTTCGTTTTGGAGTAATTCTGAATTCTTAAGTTGATGGGTATGGGGTAGTGACAGGGTTGTTCTCATAGATCTCAAAGTATAAATAAAATTAGAGCTTTTTATCAAACTTTATTCCGAATCTACACCTGATTTACATTACTTCATATATTTTTTATGATATATTCCGTTATATAATAAAGGTATCAATAGTTATCTGAGGAGAGACAATAGTATGAGTTCAACTACAATTGAAGAGATATATCAAGAAATATTAGATGGAAAAAGGAATAGGTTCCCAACTCATACATGGAGTGTAGATGTTAACGGCGAATTAGCAAAACGAGTGACCAAATATCTCATTGAAAAGGTTTTAAAATGGGATACAGATGATATTAAAACGGGATGGAACCAGAAACTCATTATGAAATTTAGGTTAACTGGTACCCTTCACGTAGCTTATCATGGCAGCCCTTATGCAATGTTAAATGATTTATATCCAGGACGATTTAAAGAATGGGAATTAAAAGTAGCCCCTTTGGGCTTTTGGACAAAGGAAAAAGCATTAGAAGCATTAAGATGGACAATTGAGGAAAAGGAACAATTAACTGATGAACAAATCAAAAATTTATATAATATTAATTGGTTAGCAAAAAAAGGATTACGGACACCTGTACAGAAATTTTGGAGTGACAGTCCCTATGCAATGCTAAATACATTATATCCGGGGCGATTTAAAGAATGGGAGTTAAATGCGACTCCTAATAATTTTTGGACAAAGGGAAAGGCATTAAAAGCATTAAGGTGGGCAATTGAAGAAAAAGAACAGTTAACTGATAAAACGCAAATTAAGAAATTGTATAGTAGAAGGTGGCTAAAGCAGCAAAAATTGATGGTACCTTTAAATAAATTTTGGAAAAATAGCCCTTATGCAATGCTGAATGAATTGTATCCGGGACGATTTAAAGAATGGGAGTTAAATGTAACCCCTAATAATTTTTGGACAGAACAAACAGCAATAGACGCTTTACGATGGGTAATTGAAGAAAAAGAGCAATTAACTGATGAACAGTTACTTGAAACATATACTGCAAAATGGCTAAAAAAACAAGGATTACAAGCACCTTTAGATAAATATTGGAATACTAGTCCTTATGCAATGCTGAATGATTTATATCCTAATCGATTCTCTAAAGAGATGTTAAAAGGATATAAAAATTCAAGCATTTTAAGTTTATAACACATCGAATTTAAAATATTAATTCTGTTTTTGCATTGCTATTATTTTATATATTATATTAATAATGCTTATTTTTTTATTATTCAACCCAATAATTTAATCTGCTAATGCTAAGCTAATAACAAAAGGTTGAATGGGTAGATATCAAAAAAAGACAGTCAAAGACTGTCTTTTTTTGTGTCCATTTATTGAACTCAAAGAAAAGATACAAAAGGTTCAGCTTGATTTTTTTCTTTAATAATTACAACTTCAGTTTGATTATCTGATTTTATAATCATCCGAATATTCGGATATTCAGGGAAAATGTCAAGTATAAATTGTGTAGCCATTTGTGTAAATGAAATTAGTTCAGATTTACCATTATATTGAATAGAGGTATTTATAGTTAATTTGTCTAATTGATTATCTTTATAAATGGCAAACGCATTAATAGAGTAATAATCTTTAAGGTTAAATTTTTTGATGCTATGAGTAAAATCATCTAATTTTTTATAATCATCTGTATGGGTGCTTTGGAAGTCTGGTGAAGGATACATAAAGGATTTTTCATTAATAGTAGTCCATTCGCCTAAATTTTTCTGATCCTTGGGAACAGTAGTACGTGAGATAAAAGTCCCTGATTTCGTCGAAGTGAGTGCTTCTTGTTTAAACAGAGCGAATGTAATTGGAACGTTTTTGAACTTTTTATTATTATAAATAAGTTGAAGAAGGTTATTAGAAAACTCAGTAGCCGTAACAACGGCTTCTTCATTTGAATGATCAGAAGTCATAGCTAAGCCTATTATAACGCCTTCCAGTTGTAATCCATTTGAATCTTTTTTCGTAAAATAGTCGTGCTCTATAACGTTAGAAACATATGGGACTTCTTGTTTCTTAAGTAACTCTTGAATTTCTTTTTGGGGAATATACTCACTTCTTTGTAAAAAATGGCTTGCTTTATCATATTTTTTTAAGGCAATATTAAATAGCCCTTCTTCAAATCTAGTTACATCTATTTTAGAATTTGTTTTTTGATTAACTTCCCCACCTAAAACTTGTTTATTCAAAGGAATGATAGTTCTATAATAATCACCAGAAATATTATATTTAGGGATAATTTTACTTTCTTGATTTTTTTCTTTTACTACTACTTCTTTTTTTTCAGTTGTACCACAAGCACTTAATGTTAAACTGAAAATAACTAACAATATTGGTATGAATATTTCTCTCATCTTTTTTTACCACCTTTAAAAATTCTACCTTTTTATAGATTGTACCATTAAAAAACTCTTTTAAAACAATACAAAAAAAGAAAAACTAACAAAATACTGTTTTTGTAAATGTATAAATTGACTAGGGGTAGCACCACACATCCATCAACTTAAGAAAAGTAAACCCCAAAAAAATGAGCACTCCTATTCATAACGAAAGGGTACTCGTTTTCCTACTTATGTTGGGAAGGAGAAATACTTTCTAACCATAGAATGCCATCATATTGTTCGGCAGGGATCATAATTTCTTCTTTCTCTCTATCTCCCCAATAACTTGCAATAGTAACGGTACACATCCACGATGTTTCAGGGCGGTTACTAAATCATAGATTTTCTCATTAGCTGATAAATCAAACGATCTAGCTCTTGGCTAACGTTAATTACTTTTTGGTGACTAAACCCATATTTTAAAACAAGCTGAATCAACTCTTCTTTCCGTTTTTCTATCGTATCATTTAATATCTTTATATCCACTTTTAGTTAAAAACTCCTTTATCCGTATGCTATTACTTGGAAATGTTCTTAAAGAAATCAAAAAAAAACAAGCCTAACCTGTAGCCTCATCCTAAAAGGAAAAACAAAATAAATAACTCTTATAAAAGAATACACTATTTATTCTGTTTTTTAAATATTAAATTCCTAAAAAATACAATTCATTTCTTTTTTCTACCATTAGCCTTTAGTTTATATTCCAATTCCCGAAAATATTGATTTTAAACTAATTCACCTAATAACCTCAAAAATAACAACGAAAGTATACATTCAAAACACTAAAAACAAAGCGTTGAAAAAAATATGTGAAGAACACGATATTGCGTTAATTCTTGATGAGATACAAACGGGATTTGGTAGAACAGGTAAAATGTTTGCTGCTGATTACTTTGATGTACAACCTAATATGATGACAGTAGCTAAAGGTTTAGGTGGAACTGGATTCCAAGTTGCAGCTATCCTTACTGAAGAGAAGTATGTGGGTATGCCTGGTCACCATCATTCTTTTACTTATGGATCGAATGTAATGGCATCTGCAGCAGCATGTACCACAATTGATATATTACAAGGACCTGGATTTTTGGAAAATGTAACTGTGGTTGGAAATTATATTATGGAACGTTTAGAAAAAATGAAAGAAAGATTTAAGTTTATTGGAGATGTAAGAGGTGTTGGTTTAATGATTGGGGTTGAAATAGTAAAAGATAATAATGAACCTGATGTTGAGCTTACGAATTATATTGCAAAACGTGCTATGGATCATGGCATAATTATCAGAACACCTAGATATGGCTATGGCTACGGAAATGTGTTTAAAATTCGTCCACCCCTTACTATTACTCTAAGTGAGGCAGAAGAACTGTGTTATAAATTAACTCATCTATTGGAGGAGATCAAGTGAAAACCTATATTATTGAGTTAGGAAAATACGTATATAATAAGGTGGAAAATCAAAAGGGAACTTTGAAAAACCGTATAGTTAATGGGTACTCTTCAGGTGGAGATGCACAGTTTAGTATTGATACTGCAGCAGAAAATGCGGTCCTTGAATATATATCAGATAAGAAAGAACCTGTTGCATTCTATACTGAAGATGGTGGTCTTAAGATTTTTGGAGAAAATCCACAATATATTTTAATTGTAGATCCGATTGATGGTACCCGTCCTGCAGCTGCAGGACTTGAAATGTTTTGTATTTCTATTGCTCTAGCAAAATACAAAAACAATTCTAAAATTAAAGATATTGAATATGCGTTTCTAATGAAACTTAAAACAGGTAATTACATGTATAGTGATATTTTTTCAAATTCTATAGAATTTGAAGGTTATAATAGCCAATTACCAAACTTAAGCCAGGGCAAAGACATTAAGAATATGTTTTGGAGTTTTGAGTTTAACGCTTTATCCGAAAGAATTCTCCTTCCTCAAGCGTGTACAGGGCGATGGCCCAACGGTAGGTGGGAGATGAATTTCGGTTTGGCGTAGCCAAAAAGGGTTCTGGTGCAAAAAAAACGAAGCCGCTTGCAAGTAATCTCCTAAACTTGGACATCCTGATACTAGTACTCTAAAAAAGGACGTAATCAGTATGGAAATGGGAAATTTATTTAAGTGGAAATATTACCAACCTGATATTATTTTGTTAACGGTAAGATGGTACCTACGGTACAACTTCAGTTTTCGTGATTTGATGGAATGATGGAAGAATGGGGTTTATCCATTTTTCATACAACGATTATGCGTTGGGTTCATCAGTATGGTCCTGAATTGGACAAACGAATCCGACGTCACCTCAAACAAATGACTCCTGGAGAGTCGATGAAACATATATCAAAGTAAAAGGTCAATGGATGTATGTACCTGTATCGTACCGTTGATTTGAAAGGAAACACAATCGATTTTTGCCTAAACAAAACAAGAGACCAGAAGGCTGAAGTGACCCCTGTCAAGTAGACAGTATTTAAAAAGCGCCACTAAATAACTTGAGTTCTATATTTATATGGGCTCAGGTTATTTAATTTCTTTTGAAATCTTTGCAACAGGCCACCTATCATTGTAGGTAGAAAAATATTAAAACCATAATTACACATAAAGAAAAAAATCCCTTATGATTCTGGGATTCTTTTTCTTTTTCTTGTTTAAAGTTTGCTCACCCAAATGATCTGCACATCAATCCATCTTTGATATACAGATCATTTGGGTGATAATTTTTATAAATAATTGCGGAATAATAAACTTACATAAATGCTTTTAAAAGTTCTTGTACGAATGGAAGTGCGCCACCTACAAATTTTAAAACTGCTATTGCGATTTCCATGTTATTTCCTCCTCTTTTTATGTATTAAGATGTGATATATCTTTATGTCCCCATTATAGTAAGCGCTTACATTAATATCAATCCATCTCGATATGTAATATTGCATATTCTTATATAATTTAGTAGATAAATTATATAGAGTAGCTACAAAGCTAATGAATATGCAGGTTTTCTTGTTTGTGTGCTAGTTTCATCAGCAAATACGTCAGACCTCTGAAAGACTTTTGTAACATTTATGAAAGAGAAATGAAAGATTTGTTAACTAGGATGAGGCGTATCTACTAGTAGACAAATATTTGTGGGTGACAGGTATTCCTTTTGAAAAACGAGTAGCACCCGTAGGTCAGAATAGACTTGGAATAACTTATGAGAAGTTTGCGGGTTGGCATTATGTAATTCAATATAAAAACTCGTCTTATTGCGGTGCTGTTGAAAAGCATAAGGATACAAAAGGGAATGAGTATTATGGTACACCTATCAATTTTGAAGTGCCGGCTGGAGTAGAGAGTGATGGATATATAAGAAATAATACTCCAATTACAATGTCAATGTGGATTGGGGGACCAAATGCTGATGCAGGAGGAACAAAAAATATGTAAATGCAGGCAATCGAAGCTGGATCTATTTTAGTGACCAATCAAGAAGCATTTTAACAGTTAAGAAAAAAATTCGAAGGAAATAGATTTAGTAACAGGTAAAACGGATTATCTTAGAGATAAACTTGGTAGACCTACTGACTGGTATAATGCAGATCCACAGCAATCTAGTTATGGAGTTACAACAACTTTTCAGCTAGAGACTTCAGAACAACCATTTGCAAATCAAGATAAATTGTGGGGAATATCTGCCCCTGAAGACTACGCTGGATATGAATTAGTACCTTTACAATAGGGTATCCATTACATTCAGCTCTATATAACTGTACTTATTAGCATTTCATGTGTTTTCCGATAAGGTAAGAGAAAACTCTATGAAGGAAAGTTAAATTATACATCAAATGGAGGAATATGTATGAAGAGAAAAATTTTCGCTATAGCTTCTGTAATTGCTTTAACAGCTCCTATTCAAAGTGTGGCGTTTGCACATGAAAGTGATCACCAGTATGATCCACCTATTGCTCAAAGATGGTCAGCAGAATCTATACATAATGAAGGAGTAAGTTCTCATTTATGGATTGTAAACAGAGCCATTGATATTATGTCTCAAAATACGACTGTTGTGAAGCAACATGAGACAGCTCTATTAAACGAATGGCGTACTGATTTGGAGAAAGGTATTTACTCTGCGGATTATCAAAACCCATACTATGATAATTCCACATTCGCTTCACACTTCTATGATCCTGATTCAGGAAAAACGTATATTCCATTTGCTAAACAAGCAAAGCAAACAGGAGCGAAGTATTTTAAACTAGCTGGTGAAGCTTATCAAAATAAAGATCTGAAAAATGCATTCTTTTATTTAGGATTATCACTTCATTATTTAGGGGATGTTAACCAGCCTATGCATGCAGCAAACTTTACTAACATTTCGCATCCATTTGGCTTCCACTCAAAATATGAAAACTTCGTTGATACAGTGAAAGACAATAATAAAGTAACGGATGGAAATGGCTATTGGAATTGGAAAAGTGCAAATCCAGAAGAATGGGTTCATGCATCAGCAGTTGCAGCAAAAGCTGATTTCCCATCAATTGTTAATGATAATACGAAAAGTTGGTTCCTAAAAGCAGCGGTATCACAAGACTCTGCTGACAAATGGCGTGCTGAAGTAACACCGGTAACAGGAAAACGTTTAATGGAAGCACAGCGTATTACAGCTGGATATATTCATTTATGGTTTGATACGTATGTGAATAACAAATAACAAAATACACTTATACATGGCAAAAATTATATATGTTTTAAAGAAAATAGAAAGGATTCAACCGAGTTAGATATTAAACGAATAGATTATATGGGATAGATCCTTTCAATTAGATATTTGAACATTTAAAATAATCCGCTAGTATCTAAACTAGCGGATTTCAATTCATTATTTTTTCCATTCTGTAAGCTTAACATCCCATAGAAACGCATCTGTATCATAAAATTTAATACTAAGTTCATTTGCTTTATCCAACTCTATCTCAAAAGAGCTTGTGGATGTAGATATGCTTTCTTCAGAGAATTGAATGGTTTGTACATCTTTTCCATCAATAGAAATAATTATCTTACCGGAATGTTTGCTAGCACCATCAGGGATACCGAGATATCCCGAAAGTTTTGCATACTTACCTTTTAACAAGTATTTAAATTGCTGAGAATTTGTCCCTTTACTACTATACATATTTAATTTAGGTTCAATTTTTTTATGAGCCACTTTAAAGCCAGTGGAATTGTTAACTTTCAGTACATATCCAGTACTTTCTGTCAGTTGATTTAGTGCTATAACAGTTCCGTTTTTTAGGGATTTATTAATTTCACCTACAACTACAAGTACTCCTAATGTCAAGATAAATGCTGTTACACCTATAATAATAAAGTTTTTCAGAGTATTATTAGAACGAAATCCTATTTTATATGCACAAAATCCTATTGTAGCACCCATTGCATTCACAATTACATCATCAATGTCAAAGCCACCAAGAAAAGTAACCATTTGTAGGACTTCTAGTATAAGAATAGTAATACAGAATGAAGTAATAAATCTAATAAAGTTACAACGATATAACATAGAAATTAATACCCCAAAAGGTATGAATGCTGTTAAATTTCCAAAATTAAAAAACCATAGATTAAAATCTTTCCCATCTACCATATTTGGTAAGCACAAAGGAATGCTACTCGGAATTAACTGGTATTCATATTCATGGTTAATATATTTTAAGCCCAATCTATCGAAACCAAGAAACATAAAGTAGAGGATTAGAACGGAATATAGTCCTAATATTATGAGGGTAATGTTACGATGTTTTCCTTTAATAATAAAACCTCCTATTACTAATAATTGTTTAATACCTTTGTGAATTCTTATATTTTAAATATAACAATAAAACCATGTCGGCGTAAGTAGTAATAATCGATTCTGTTGTAAAGTTTTTAAAAGTAAGCTAAACTTTGCAACAGAACCAGAAATCTTAATATCCTCAAATGCAAAAAACGTCATCCTTTCTAAATAAGCTAGATTAGAAAGGATGACGTTTTTTATGAATCTCTCGATTCAAGATGAACTACAACCATTTGCGAAAGAATTACAACGATATGTTACACCTGTATTTTTAGAAGAACTTGCAAGAGAACTCGAATTTGTAAAACGAAAACGAAAGTTTTCTGGTACAGATTTATCTATCATTTGTATCTGGATTAGTCAATGGGTCGCAAGTGATCCTTTAAGTCCGATTATGTAATAGGCCATGCTATGACAGGTACTTTACTCAGCCCTGAGGGCTTAAATAAACGTTTAAATGCTAAAGCAGGTTTGTTTTTATAACATATTACAACAAAAAGTATGTGAACAAACACAAATTTTTAACCATCTCTTCTTTTATTTTCAACGAATTTGTATCCTAGATGCCAACGTATTTCAAGTGCCAAATGATTTAAAGAATGTATATCTAGGCTCTGGAGGATTGCCCAAACAGCCGGAATCAAAATTCAATTTCTAAGTTACAACGCACATGCGTATATATGTTTTTCGATCTATCCATGAATGTCTATAAACAGCTAAAAGAATAATAAAGCATTAAAATTATTTTACTTTTGAGAAGTATATTCTTGTACAATAATCAACAGATAAAATATCATAACATAAAAAAACAATAATTTTTTATGCAATATTGCATAAAAAAAAGAATTGCAAGCCATGTATTTTCTAAATATAATAAATATAAAATATTGCTAAATTTTCTGAAAATACAGATGGGTGTTTTGTGAAGTTAGATTGAATAGAAAAAACATTCATATAATAGGTGGATTGTTAAGTGTATTTATTTTTTAATACATAGGCTTAAATTCTAAAAATTAATTTTTTGGATTAGTTTTTAATAGTATAGAATAATATTTACGCCCGTTCATTTAATTAAGTAAGTAGTATCTTTAACAAATATTATGAATTCAATTGAGCGATAAAGATTATAAGAAAATATGAATTTATAACACAATCATTATTTATACCTATAAATTTCTGAATAATTAAACTAATATTCTTTTGCAACAAGTACAATTAGCATGTAAGGTTTTTCCTGAAAATTTGAAGAATGGTGGGAATGAAATGAAACGTAGGATGTTAACAAAATGGTTTGGAATTATAAGTTTAATCATTATGTTGCTAGGGGTTTCTATTCCACAAGCAGCAGCCGAGATAATACATCAAGAAAAGTTTCAAGTGAACTGGAATTATATTAAATTCAAAGGTAATGCAGTAAAAATAAAGGCAGACTTACTAAGAACGTCATCAAAAGATGTTGCATATTGTTTATCGCCTGATCTGAATTCACCTAATGGAGACGATCTTTCTGAGATTGGAAAAGAGAATGATTTTGTATATCGTGTCTTACTTTATGGATACCCTCAAAAAACGCCGGCTGAATTAGGAGTTTCTACAAAAGAGGAAGCCTACTATGCAACTCAATTAGCTATCTGGATTGCATCCAAAAAAATTGAAATAGCTGATTCAAAACCAGAAAACCAACAGGTATATAACCTTGTAAAACATTTGGTAGAAAAAGCTTCTAAAGGTACTGAAGTTCAGGAAGCATATTTGAACGTAATACCTACTGGGAAACAAACTGTAGAGCAAAATGGGGAATATTTTGAAACAAATTTATATACAGTTCAATCAAATGCAGTATCTGGAGTATACTCAGTTCAAATGGAGGGTGCACCAGAAGGAGTTAAAATAATAAATGAACAAGGTGAAAAAAAGAATGAATTCTCTATAGAGGAAAAATTTAAAGTTATGATTCCCAAAAACGCAACAAGTGGAAATTTCAAGATAAGAGTAAATGCAAAATTGCAGAGCTTACAAGCAGTTATCTTTGACGGTCAACATAGGGTTCAAAATACAACTGCATTATTACCAAGAATGAGTGAAAAAAGCAGTACAGATATAGTAGTTAGATGGGAACTTTTAGGTTCGTTAAAAATTATGAAGGTAGGAGAAAATAGAGAAGCTTTAAAAGGAGCAGTGTTTGAGGTTGTAAGTGAAAATGGGGATTTTAGACAAGTAATCACTACAACTGAGAATGGGATTGCTACATTAAATCAACTTCCTACTGGTACGTATATTGTAAAAGAAATTCAGGCTCCAGAGGGCTATGTACTTGATCCTACAATGAAAAAAATGGAAGTGAAAACTGGCGAGATAGCAGAAATAGAAATAAAGAATCAAAAAATAACAAGTGGCCTGGAAATTAAAAAAGTACATGCTACATATGAAAATACTAAACAATCTTATGATATACAAAGTAAAGAGCACACAATAGAAAACGATTTTGCAAGTAAGGAAAAGCATCACCTGCCATCAACAGGAGCGAAGTTTCCAACTGTCCCGTTTGTAGGATTAGGATTTGTTATTTTAGGAATCTATATATTAAAAATAAGAAAAGATCATAGTTAAAAACTATAAACAATAAGGGTTTTGTTACCAATGCTTAAAGTTAAATATGCTAAGAAATGTTTTGTGAAAAATGTAGACTATAACAATTCTTCAAAATGAAAACGCTTGCAATTAATGTGGTTATGAAAAAACTATATGATATACCTAAAGGTGTCATCGGCAGCCACTCTCGCAAAGGAAAATGCCATGACAATGCTTGCATTGAATCATTCTTCTCTCATTTTAAATCTGAAATATTTTCTCTCAATTATTATCAAACAAAAGGAGAACTGATTCAAGCAATTGAAACATACATCTATCATTATAGCTATAAATGATTCTAAAAACGACACAACCATCGAGCTCCGATTTAATATCGAATCTCGATGGTTGTCTAATTTTTTATATTTTAGTACGTAAATGTAACTGTCGCCAATGAATATCCAGCTTGTGCAGTATAAGGTGCTACTTGGTAAGATACTTTTTTTGCACCTTTTGGCCAAGAAATTTCATTCAGTACTTTCTTTACGTCTTGCATGGTTCCATCCATAGATTGTTTATAACGAACCTCTACTTTTTTGGGTTTTGATGCAAATTGCTGTTGCAATTTTTTCTTCAACTCATTATAGTTATTCGCCCCATATTGTGCAGATAAATAAACAAGGTTTGTATCCTTTAGCATTTGCTGATATGTTAATGCTTTTGGGCTACCTGATTTTATCTTATTTGTTAATTCATTATAGTAGGTTGTTATCGCTTTTGGATATTTACTACGATCCCATTGATGGTCTTTTCCCAATTGTTCATCAGACATATTAAAGTAAGAATATGTTACTCGCCCTTGTTTGTCTGGAATTGGATCATCGAATGTTGTGTCAAGATGATACCATTTCCCCTCAATTTTCACTATATTCCAAGCATGTGCTTGTCCATTTCCAGTTCCTGTTACAATATGAGATTCTATTCCTGCTTCTTTTAGCAATTGATAGGTTAATAATGCATATCCTTGACAAACCGCTGAACGATTTGCTAATGCCTCATATGCCGTATAAGCTTTGTATGAAGTATCGTATGAAACATGTTTCACTATATAATCATGAATTACTTTTACTTTTTCATGTCCATCCATTCCAGTCTTAACAATAGAATTTACAATTGATTTTGTTTGTGTCTTTACATATTGAGTTTGTTGTTTTGATTCACGGTATTTGATATTCAATGTGAATGTATAGTTTCCTGGTATACCACGAATTGAATAGTTTGTACTTGCTACATTATATTTTAAGTATTCATCCGAATCTACTACCTTGTCGTACGCTTTAACAAGCGTATTCATAACTTCTTTAATATTATTATTTTTTGTTTTATATGTAATGGTAATGTTCTCTTTACGATTATCAATATGCTTCTTTATTTCTTGCTGAAATCCTTGTAATAGTTTTGCATCCCCTTGTAGAGCTGCAACTTTTTGATTTGTAGCTGCATAAGAAACAGCGGGAATTTGTAAACCACCAATCAGTATCGTCGAACAAAGTACGATCTTTGTTAAGTACTTGTTTGTTTTCTTCATCTTGTCACATCTTCCTACTTAAAATTTATATATAAATATTTTCACATAAATTTAAGTATATAATAATTTTTTAAAAGAAAATATGTAATAATGCATATTTGGTTCTGGTGCAAAAAGAAAGAGTAAAAAGAATGAGTCATTCCTAACGGAATGACTGTTTATGCGGTAAGATCAAAGAGAATATTAATCAGTTGTATCTGCTTTTGGACAGACTTTTCCCCATGGAAAATATGTAATAATGCATAGATCCTTATAAATCTCCCTGCAAGAAGTGTAGAAATATAAGATGGAATATTCCCTCTTATATTTCTACAGCTCCAAGTCATTTACATATAAAGGTAATAGGATTATATTAGCAGTGTAATACAAAATATTGGATGGAAGGGGATGTTTTTATGTTAAAAAAAGTAGCATTAGGAATTTCATCTTTAGCAATAACTGCATTTGTTGGCTTAGGAATGGCAACAGAGGCTTCCGCTGGCCCTGCAGCACCACTATCCTCACTAAATGTTGTGCAAGTAGAGTCTGAGCAAGGCGGGGTAGAAACGATTAATCCAAATAACTTTAGTACAACTCGAAATCATGGAGGAAGTTACTTATATATTTACACGAAAGAAATCGGATATGGCCAAAATCCGTTTGCAAAAATGAATGGATCGTCAGTGCAAAGTATTGGATCGTCAGTTATTGGCGGAAATCCAGTTGTTGGTTGGTATTATAAATGGGATGCATCGGGACATCAACAAGGTACATTTGAATACCAAAAAACGTCTATTAATTTTCCTTTCAACACAATGCGTACGTCACTATATATACAATAAATATCAGGCACCAAGTCACATGAATGACTATCAAAAAGAAAAAGCACTCATCAGAGTGCTCTTTCTTTGACTTGAACTACTTTTTTATATGTTAGAAACTCCAACCCTATCATGTAAACACTTCCTATAAATTATAGTTAGAAGCTTCCCTTTAGGAAGGCCTATTTTTATGTTTTTTAGTTTTTGATTTACACTTTTCATTCTCCCAATAGAAAAACGATAGGGACAAAGAAACACAGACAAAACGTCTCGCATATTAAGACTGATAGTGAGAAAGCAAATTGCACCTGTACATATTCTGTGTGTACGTTTTTTTCTTTAGGAGTAATAATTATTTAAAGGAGTGATACACATGAATATGAACGAATATTCCGTTGATTTAGAAGATGTAAAGAAGATGTTGGAACTTTACTCAAAATTAAAGGATACGGATATCTTCATATCACCATCAAGCTAAGGTTTTCATATACCCCAAAAACGAAAAAATGAGCCGAACTCTTATAAATAACTGTGAAAAGGTAAAAATTTCGTTATGGGAGGTTTCTCAGAATATTAGCTTAATGGGTATGGGGTATTACTGAGGGGAAATCTTACTTATTGAATATAAAAAATACGTAATTACAAATTAGCATTACATTACTATTTATTTCGTTTACACTTGAATAGTATTCTATTTATTGAAAATATTAGGTGGTATTTGGTGAAATTAGGAAAAGTTATTCTAGTTGGATTATTGACTTTTGGAAGTTTTACGGCGGTAGATATGATTTCAACAACAAAGCAAGCAGCTGCGGCTACGCAGGATAATTTAAGTTTGAATCTTTCAGCCGAATCATATAGACAAGGTCAAAATGTTATTTTCAAATTGATAAATGATACTGATCAAAAAGCGCATTTTTATGTAAGTACTGAGAAATTGAGTAAAGATGGATGGGTTTATTATGATGCTTATCCTTATCATACTGAATTACCGGCAAACACATGGGAAGAAGGTTGGTTAGAATCAGGTTGGGGTGGAATAATTGTAGAATCGGGTACATATCGTTTCAAAGTTGAAACCACAAAAGCTGATGGTACCAAAAACATATTTTACTCAGAGATGTTTGAATTAGCGAAAAATCCAATAATGGAATAATAAAGAGAAGACATCTATTAAAGGTGTCTTTTTTACTGAAACTCAATAAAGTACAGCTTAGTTTATATAACGGAACTGTATTAATATTAGCATTAGGATCTGACTTAAAATAAGGGTTTTAGGATTGTTTTAGATTCAGTAGTTTTTGTTGTTAAGAATAAATTACATTGGAGTTATGAAATGAGTAGGAGAAAAACTATATCTATATTGCTATTATTAAGTATAATTGCATTTGATATATTTTGGTTTTGGTTAGATAGAAATGAATATTATTTTTTTTTTTTAAATTCAACAGGTTATGATATCATATCTAAATATTTTAAACAAACGTTTGGTTGATATGAGTTTTTATTTCTGAAAATTCCTACAGCCGATGTTCCTATATAAACATATTAGGTATAATAAAGGAAAGAGTAAATATATGGAGGATAAACCAGAATGAATGATTTTCATATATATGAAGAACAAGCGGATCTACTCAGATATATTGCACACCCTGTCCGACTTCAATTACTTCAGGAACTGATACGAAGAGGTGGTTGTAATGTGACTGAACTATGTCATATATTAAAAACCCCCCAATCTACCACTTCCCAACACCTTGCAAAATTGAAAAGTGCTCGTATTGTGAGAAGTATTAATCAAGGAACAGTGAAAACATATCAGGTATGTCATGAACAGATACATCCAATTATTAATATCTTAATGAATGCGAAATAGACGAAGAGTAATTTCAATTTATATCAATGGGATCGAAGTATGGAAACGCAAATACAGTAAGAATATGTCGTAAGTGAAACGCATATTGGTCTGAATAATAATTTAAGAAAAAGAAGATGTCCTATATGCAAAATTCAAAAAAGATTATTTCCGGAACACTTGGATAATTGGAATAAAATAACTTTATCAATAAATATTATAGATAAATATGGTAAAACACAATATTAGAGTGAGACCTCAAAATGTAAAATGGTGATTCAAGTTGAAAAAGTACTCATGTGGGTGCTTTTTTTCTCTATCTTACATACATAAAAGGGGATTGCATCATGAATATTATTGATTTAGAACTAGTCCGAAAGCGAAAAATAAAGAAAGATAAAATGATTACAATACCAATTATTGAACGAGTCTTTGAAATGAATGGAAAAATTGAGTTTGAAGTAACTGGTGAAAAAGAAATTCCTATTGCTTGGCTAGAAAAGGAATAATTAGTTCAATATATCATTAAGTAAAAAGATAAACAAACTCTTACATAAAATAGAAAAGAGTCCTAAATTAATAGGACTCTTTTTACGATGAAGTTACTGGATTTCTTGATATGATGAATACCAGCTGTTAGATAGTAATATATTCATTTGGGGAAAGCATCAAATAGGATGATTTTTTTGGTTCTGGTGCAAAAATTTTCAATTATTTTCAAGCTTTTGCACCAGAACCAAATGAAGTACACTACTCCTCTTTCTAAAAAATATCACATTTTCACCCTTTAATATAGATTTTATCTAATTATTAAAGAATATTAAGATAATTAATAATAATACAAGCAACGCATATACTATTCATTTTTTTGTTATCATTATCATTTTTTATTTGTGACAACTGTTTGAACAACGGATTATTATACATAATCTAAAAAAAATAGAGCATAGTGTAGAATTTTGTCTAATGATATGTATGTACACTGTCTATCTGTTAGATATAGACTGTGAAGTGTAAGGATCTATCTTACAAAAAATTTAAAGGAGGCTTATAAAATGGGGGAATTCACAGGGTTTACAAAGTTTACACTTGCTACATTAATAGGATTAGGTAGCTTAGGTGCCTTTTCTCAAACAGAAGGTGTAAAAGCTGAAAGTTTGGATCGTATTTCTCAGAAAAATGTTGAATTTAATTCATCTTCTACTATCGCAAATACTTTTGAAAAAAGAGCTAATATTGTCCCTGAATCAAATGTAATCACAAACCATTATGTGAAGTACTCAAAAACTAGTTATCAGGTTAAAGATAGTATTCCAAAAGAAATTTATTATTCATCAAATGGTTTTAAAGGTTATATACAAGCAACAACTATAATTGATATTGGTGACCATTTCCTGACTTTCTATTCTGGAACTGTAATCCGATGTTAATTTCATGATTACGTTTATGAAAAATAGTTTAAAACTTGTGGATTTTTAAAAAATAAACCACAAAATTATTCAATTTCATGGTTTATCAAATAAAAGATAATGCTAAGACTACGCCTAATACTCTCACATTACCTTCCCCAAAGTTAATTATAGAGTATTAAAGTATTACTGTTCAATAAAAAAGCACTCGAATGAGTGCTTTTTTAATTGCTATTCCTATTGGAATTCTTTTTCGTTTGTTTAAAGTACTGTAATTCAATTATGATAAGTGTATTTGAGAACTTCTAAGTCCGTTAAAATTACCACTTACAAACTTCTCAATAGGGTACACTCAATTGATAAAGATATATGCAATGAATCAAACTCTACGTGGCTTTGAAATAAAGTTCGATAATTTCTAAAAAAGATTGCTGATTAAGAAAAATATTAAACTGTTTTTCTATAGTATTTCATGTACAATAATTGTAAGAATTTTCATTTGACTATAGGACAGGATGGAGAGAATTATGAACAAAATTCAAGGGGATAAAGTATTTTTAAGATTACTTAGTAGAGAAGACGCGATATTCATATTTGATTCAACAGAAATAGAAGAAATTCGTTTTATGACAGGGACTACGAAACGATTTAAACTTGAAGAAGTTGAAGCACATATTCAAAAAAGTGTTGCTGATCCAACACGTGTAGATTTTGCTGTTTGCCTAAGTGAAACAAATGAAGTCATTGGAGATTTAGCTATTTTAGAAATAGATGAGGAGAATCGAAAAGCGTTTTATCGTATTTCGATGCATAATTTAAACATAGTAGGGAAAGGGTACGGCTCAGAAGCTACTCAACTGGCACTAAGTTATGCATTTGATGTATTACAACTTAATCGTGTCCAGTTAGAAGTATATAGTCATAATCCACGAGGAATTCGTGCATATGAAAAAGCAGGTTTTATACAAGAAGGAAGATTGAGAGAATCGATATTCATTAATAATCAATTTTCTGATGAAATCATTATGAGTGTATTAAAAAGGGATTATGAAAAGCAAAAGAGATAATAAACATAACATTCTTCACCCTTTTGATAATCAAACTTATAAGGGGGAGGACTTGAAAGATAGATGTTCGACATTTTAAATAAGACCACAGAATTTCAGAAATTTATTTTGAGAAATTCAAAACGGTATGTTATTAAGAACAGTCCTTTTATTAAATTATGATAAAAGGACTGTTTTTTTTAGTCATAATAGGCCTAGTGACAAGGTACCTGCTCTAGTCCGCAGTAACATTACCTAATAATAGGGTTTTATATTTTTAAGCGTTAATTGTCCATTCCCTTGCCCCTATACAGTTGTAGATGCAGAGGAATACAAGAAATACAATTTACAAAGATATAAAATTTTCATTATGGGGGTAATTAAGAATCTTAGCTTGATAGCGATGTGGTACTACCCCTTAACGTAGAGTAGTGAAGGAAACCCTTTTTATCGTAGAGAATATATACAGAATAGGAATCTAAGTATGTACTTTCAGGTGAAGGGAGAAATCTCATGGATAAATTTGTGAATGACAAGTTTTATGAAACGAGAAATAACCTATTAAAGGAGATTACTTTATTAAGTGATGCTCAATTCAATAGTAAGCCAGATATAAATAAATGGAGTATAGCACAAGTTTGTCATCACTTAGTTTTATTAGATGAGGCAGCTATAAAAGTTATTTCATTTGGATTAAAAGAGATTGATAGTACCCAAAAAGAGCGTCAAGAAATTCACTCTATATTATTAGATAGAACGAAAAAATTTACAGCTCCAGAAATTCTTGAACCAAGCTTAGAACCATTTGAAGTTCAGCAAATGATTGATTTGTTAAACGATTCGAGAAAAAAATTGATGACTTTTCTTAGTACAATAGAAGATGTATCCATATTAGCGAAAAAATCAGTGAAGCATCCTGCTCTGGGGGAATTACTTCTTGATCAATGGATAGAACTGATATATTTGCATGAACAGCGTCACATAGAACAAATGCAAGAGATAAAACTACTTTTTGAAAGTTGAATAGTATACGAAAGCTCTATCCGATTGGATGGGGCTTTTTATAATAAAATCTAATTATACAGGAGACCAATTTTATTTTCATGATTAGATTTCGATGTAACAAAAAGGTGTTTTACTAATAATGTTACGAATTATTTTTGATACAGTATTTTGTTACAGCTAGTTCAATAGTTAGGATATTTTATATTTTCAAATACAAAACGTAACAAAAACGAACGTTTATGTTACAAATATCACCGAAAAACAACGATTGGTAAAAAATGTATTACTATGACCTAGTTTTACACGTATCTCGGCTGAAACCCCTATAGAAGTCTTAGAAAGCACGTTCAGAAAAATTCAGATATGCTATACTCTTCATATTGGAAAAAGAAAAGGAGATAAGGTAATGAAAGATGTTTATACTTATTTAGAGGAGTTACAAAACGATATATTTAGTTTATCTTTTAATGACATTGAACAAAAGTATTATCAAATTTGTGTACAACTATCAGGGATAGAATATGCACAAGAAATACACACAATTGATATGACACGATATGAAAATTACTTAGAGAAAAATTTATAGAAGTTATTAGTCACTTAGATAATAATATAATAAAGAGTATTTACTTTGAATATGATATAGATAATGATTGGGATGGACAATATTATTTGTGTGAAGAATACTATAATATGGAAGATGATGATGACTGGGCTTGCGAATGGGAAACTTGTTTAGAAGGTCCAAGCTTAAAAAGGTTTAATGAAATTTATAATGTAAGCGGTGGATTTGATGAAACAGATGTTGCAACAGGTGTAACAATCTTTTTAATAGCGCGGACTATAGTTTCTTTTCTAAAGAGTATCTCAAATTATGAGTTGAATATACCGATTTGTATAGGATATCATGATCAAGATCCAATAATGCGTATCAAAAAAGATTGATTTATATTAATTTTAAATATTTATTTGGGATGAAATCTATTTGGTTATTTAGTTAGATAAAGGGTTCTGGTGCAAAGATAAAATAAAAGAGAATATAGCGCATATATTTCTAGCGGAATTGTATTTTATGCTGTTAGCCCAAACAGGTGATGGATGAATTCTTTCGGATTTTGGACAGACTGATACCGTAAATCAAGCTGTTCTTTTTTAATCATATGCATGGCTTCAACACCACTCAATATAGAAGTTGCAGTTTTAAATGACTTAAACCCCAACATAGGACGCACACGTTTCTTAATAAAACGATGACCTTGTCCCACTATATTATTGAGATATCTAACTTGCCTTATCTTTATGCCTTCGGGCATATGTTTCTCTTCTTTCAACGCTTGAATCGCTACAGGATAGGCAGGGTTTTTATCTATTGTTATCACACGAGGTTTAGAAATGTATGAAAAAGCCAAGGCTTTCTTGAAAAAGCGCTTGGCTGCTTGTTTATCCCTTGATTTACTTAGATAAAAACCAATGGTATTCCCTTCTGAATCAACGGCACGATATAAATACATCCATTTCCTTTTCACTTTAATATAGGTTTCATCGACTCTCCATGAATCGTTTGTTGATTTAAGATGATGCCGTATTTTCTCTTCTAATTGAGGTTCATATTGATGAACCCATCGCATAATCGTTGTGTGAGCTATGGATAAGCCTCTTTCCTCCATCATTTCCACCAGGTTACGGAAGCTCAAATTGTACCGTAGGTACCACCTTACTGTTAATAAAATTAGTTCCGGCTGATAATGCTTCCATTTGAACAAATTTTCCTTTTCTATACCGATCACACACCTTTTTTAGAGTAATACTATCAGTATGTCCAAGTTTAAAAGATTACTTGCAAGAGCTTTAGAGTTTTTGCACCAGAACCGGCGGTACTACATAGATGATTTTATTGAATTATTAATAGAGATTCCGTCAGTATTTTGGAATTTACTACACTAAAGGATAATTGACTTTTTAATGTATAAAGAAAAGACACCTTAAGGTGCCTCTTTCTGACTGAATAACCACATGTTAACAAAAAAGAGAATATCTAACAACAAGCGGAAATTATACGCCATGATATTTAGTGATTTAATAAGTATCATACTAACCTTCTCTTGCATTTGTACTTAGGTGAAGTCTAAGGCATGGAATTAACAGTTATTGCAATGACTATAAAAACGATTCCTAAAAACACCATAAATGAGGAAGAAGTAATTAATAATATTGTGCTAAAATTAAAAACCGTCTTATTTAATTTTAGCTTTTTATAATATCGATAGAGTAAAAAACCAAACAGTGTTGAACCTATCCAAATAATTATTCCGTAAGGTGTTGTTAATTTTTTTCAATAGACAACCCAATAAATAGTAAAATCAACTTGAATATAAAAAAGGAGGATTTAAAATGAAGAAATTTGTAAGATTAGTAGGAGCATTGGCGTTAACTCTAATGGTTGGGAGCCCAATGTCTGCATTGGCAGAATCACATCATGGGGGAGAAGCAGAAAATATGACCCCTAAACAGATCGCTAAGCAAGCAATTACAAATTATGATGCTCAAAAATTACAAAAGGCTCCTCAAAAAGCTGAAGATGGTCGATTCATTAATGAAATGATTGTTAATCAGGAAAGAGTGATGACAGAATTAGAGAAAAAAGTTGAAACAGCTAAAGAAAATCAAGAGAAATTCTATTCAATGGATGAAATTTTAAAAGCAAACGCACAGGAATTTGGAATTAGCGAAGATGACATGAATAGAATTAAAAGAAGTATTGCTACTCAGAAAGAGGAACTTTCACAATTACTAGAAGGATTTACTTCACTAGGTGAAGTAAATCATGAGATTGCAATAAAACTTAAAGAAAATCTTGATCAAAAATGGCCAAAATCAGTAATTTATGTAGACCATTCTAAAGACAAACAAGATGGAATTATTTCAGGTGGAGGATTTCCATATTGCTTAGATGATAATGGATGGGGTCCATGGGATTTTATAAGCTCAGACTGCTATAAAGCAATATTGATAAATTTTATTTGTGCATCAGATTCTACTATTGGTAAAATGGACTCGAATATGCGTTATTGCAAAGCATATGTTAAAAACTGTTCTCCTTTAATCGGTCATAGTTCTTATTGGCACACTCATTAATAATGTGAAGATATTCTAAAGGATTGAGGAGAAAATTCATGAAAAAAAAACGCAGCAAGAGCTCTAGCGGTCTTTGTTAGTTGTAGCCTGTTTATTGGGTGTAGTAATCAAACAACGGCTAAAGGCAATGGGAAGCAGGAGGGAAATAAAAATCATCAGGAATACGAAAATCATGAGGGTCATGAAAATCAGGGTTCAGATGAAGGGTTAGGTACAAAAGATCAGCAGGAGGTTATGCAAAAAGATATTAACCATAATCTTCAAAAATGGAATGATGAAAAGATTTATGGTAAGAATATAAAAATTGCTGTTCTTGATACAGGTATTGATAAAAATAGTAGTGATTTGAGTTACATAAAAGGCGTTAATTTCACCAGTGATAATGTCGATGAATTTGCTGATGATAATGGACATGGAACGAAAATTGCTGGTATTATTGGTGCTCGTAAAAATAACCACACGCTTTTAGGGATTGCACCAGAATCAGATTTGTATATCGCTAAAGTAGCTAACGGGAACGGAGATGTAAAGTTTGAAAATCTTGTTAAAGGTATTTATTGGGATATAGAACAAAATGTGGATATTATTAATATTAGTTTAGAGTTTTCAGGTAGAAATGGTGAATTACATGAGGCGGTCAAAAAGGCTAGTGAAAAAAATATAATTGTAGTTTCCTCTTCAGGAAATATTAAACAGGAAGGTGATTCTGGTAACGCTTATCCTGGTGCGTATCCTGAAGTTATTGGAGTAGGAATGCTAAATGTTAAAGGGAAAATCTATGCTGAGGAATTTAAAAAGAAAAAAGTAGATGTATTTGCCCCAGGAGAAGATATATTCTCTTTGTATTTTGATAATAAAATGACTCTTGATACAGGGGTATCATTCGCAACGGCTTATACACCGGGTTATAGTGCCTTGTTAATTCAGAAACATAAAGATAATAATACTCGTTATGATCAAAAACAAATTATATCAGAGTTAAAAAAAGATTTAGAGAAAAAAATGTAAATGACTTTTGTTTTCCTAATAGTTTTATATTTTAATAACAAAAAAGAACTCTTCCAAGAAAGGGAGAGTTCTTTTTTGAGATATTTACCTAGTTTTGATTCAGTTAGCTTATCAGAATTTACTATCTTTACATCTAGGGGTTTCAAATGTACATTTTTTTGTTATGGGGCGTTATAAACTTCTTAAGTTGATGGGTATCGCCACATGCCCATCAAGCTAATATTTTGAGAAACCTCCCATAACGAAATTTTCACCTTTTCACAGTTATTTATAAGAGTTCGGCTCATTTTTTCGTTTTGGGGGCGTTTATTTTTCTTAAGTTGATGGGTGTGTATGGTGCCCCCTATTGGACTAACAGGCAGGTTAGTTGAAGAGTGTTAGTTAACTTGTGTTCAACAATTGGGTCAGATCGCTGAGAAACCCTCTCAAAGAGAGTTAGTTATTTATGTTAAAATATTGCGAGGGAAATCAGGTTCTTAACGATTTTATTAAGTATCAAGCAAAATAATTCAGAAACGAAGAAGGGACAGTACTAACATGGAAAACATATCAAATGTAGATAAATTGGAATCAATAAAATCTTTACAATCGACAATCAGTAAACTCGAAAATGCCTTGTCACAGATGACTCAGAAAGGCGCAAATACTACCTTAGTAAAGAAACGACTCAAAGCTGTTTGCATCGGCTTAGCAATGCTAGAAAACGTTTGGAATCAAAGACCCCATCATTACACCCAGGAAGATTTAACAGAAGCTTGCAATGTTCTTACTGGTTTGCTTCCATCAATTGAGAACATTTATGTTAAGTCAAAGGCTGGTAGTCCCCAAAGAACGCTTTTAGAAAGAAGAATAAAAGCGTTGAAACTAGCTATTCAAGTGATTGACAATCTTTCTAATAAATAACTTATCTAACTAAATAGAGTAACGGGTGCTTTAGTTCAATAAGAATTAAATAACTTTATTATTGATTTTTGAGTACCAATACATTTAAATGGATAGAAATTAAACAACTTTAAAGAGCCTTACTACAATAAAATTATCAAGACCTAAATCGTAAAAAGTCATGAAAAATAAGGGATGATACATGACTAATTCATGGCCAACATCAAATTCATCCGAAAGCTGTTCTTTATTAAGCGCAGCATGGTGGCCAACATCAACACCATGGTCAAAAGCATCCAATATGGTATGGCAGGGCTGGAAGTGTTGGAAGTACTACGAGAACAGTGGAGCATTATTAATAAGAGCCAAATAAAAAATTCTCTTGGATGCAAGAGAATTTTTTATTTGGGAATAGTAAGGATGAGGGGAGGTGCATTACATATGGGAAAAGGTAGAAGTAATAATGCTGGTAAAAAGCAACCGAATTTCGATGATTCATCTAATTTCGCTAAACAAAGCCAACCGACAGAAAAGAAGAAATAAGAAAAGGAGCTCTCTCGATAAAGAGAGCTCCTTTTTAAGATATATTCGGGTTCAGGGGTAGCACCCATGTCCATCAACCTAAGGTTTTAATATACCCCCTAAATGAAAAATTTCTTTCTCTACAGTTAGTTGCCTTGAGAAGTCAGCTTATTTGTAGGCGTTTACTTTTCTTAAGTTGACGGGTATGCGGCTGTACCCCTTTTTGTTTTTTTACACATTGAAGTTTGAATTTTTCGGGATTTTGAATTTATTATATACTAAAAAATAACATTTTCAATTACACTGAAATTAATGAAAATTCAGAAGGAAAGGGTTGATAATTTGAATTCTTGGAAAAATCCTATTCTTTTATTATCAGGAATAGGCATCTCATATTTAGGAAATTGGATTTATTTAATTGCGCTTAATATCGCAATTTTAAATTTAACAGGTTCTGCCACAGCTGTTGCAGGTCTTTATATTATTAGACCAATCGCAATGTTAATCACAAATACTTGGGCTGGAAGTGTAATTGATCGAGTTAACAAAAGAAGTTTAATGATATTTATTGATATTGTTAGAGGAATTTTGATTATCTTAATTCCTTTTATAGGATCGCTAGGGTTTATATATTTATTACTCTTGTTAATTAATATTATAGGTGTATTTTTTGGACCAAGTTCATCTATTTATATCACTAAATTAGTTCCGCCAGAAAATCGTAAAAAATTTAATTCAATAATGAATCTAACTAGTTCAGGTGCCTTTCTAACAGGTCCAGCAATTGCTGGAATTCTTATTATGTATGTTGGTACAGATCTATGTATTATTATTAATGCCATTACTTTTTTGATTTGTGCGTTTTTTATCTACCTTCTTCCTAATGTGGATGAAAATACAGAGGAAATACGAGAACCTATTCATTTGAAAACTATTATTGAAGATTGGAAAACAGTGAGAGATTTCGCTCGGAAAACAAAATATTTCATTATTGTTTATTTATTATTTCAAGGTGCAATGTTAATTGGGTTTGCATTAGATTCACAGGAAGTCACATATATTAAACAAAACTTAAAACTAACTGATAGAGATTACGGAATAATAGTAAGTATAACGGGAATAGGTGCATTAGCTGGAGCGTTTGTCGCAGCAGTTTGTTCTAAAAAAATCCATCTAAAGTTATATATAGGTGCTGGAATGTTACTAACATCCATAGGATATATCTTCTTTTACTCATCCTTTCATTTTATCACCGCAACTTTTTCATTTGCTTTTCTAGGGTTCTTTATATCCTTTGCGAATACAGGGTATGCAACGTTCTTTCAAAATAATGTACCAGTAAAAATCATGGGTAGATTTGGAAGCCTAGCTGATATGATTCAAGGTTTTATACAAATAGTCTTCACACTTCTTTTAGGATTTTTGGCAGAGTGGTTCTCATTACAGCTAATTTGTCTTGTCTTTTCTATTGTTGGTACACTATTTGCTACAATTCTTTTTGTAACAATCTTAATACCCTCAAAAACGAATTATTTTAAAGAAAGTTCAGGTGTTTATCTCTAAATAAAAGTTCATTTTGGGTTTTAAAATACATTTTACGGAGGCTCCTATGGATAGAGAATACAATGATTTAATAAGTGATATTTTTTAAAAGAGTCAGCTGAAAAAGATAACTTTTAAGGAGAAAGGAAAGCTACTATCTTTTGAAAATTTACAAATGGATACATTTCCAAACTTTCAAAACGGGTGTTTTTTCTTTGTTGTATAGAAATTATACATTAATGGACAAAGTGGATGCCCTAAATAATACGAAGAACATTACATACCAAATTGATAATAGCGCAAGCCACCCAAGTATAAGTACGTTGTATTTTAATATTTTCATGATAACGCCTTTTAGAGATAGCATGTGCTATTGAAAGGAGTTTTATTATTTTTTGGACAAAATGGACATTTGATGAGGATGTATATAGGAATTACTGTATTAGGCGCTGTTGTGATCGGTTTAGCGTCGTATTTGTTGTTAAGGGATGATAAAGGGTAACAAAATAAACAAAAATGGAAATGGTTAACAAATTTCTGTTTTTATAGTTTATAGGTGAACATAACTATACCTTAATTTTACATATGTAAATTATTATTGATTATAAGTATATGTCTTTCTGTAAGAATGGAGTGTTCTTCATGTTCATACTGTTTAAGGTCATAGAAACTTGATGCTGGTATTTGTTTACCTTCTATTTCTTGATAACTTACTGGTCGTCATCGATGAGAATTCCATATGGCGTTTCAATCTGAAGATTCCCCTCATCATCCAGGGATAACCCATTTGTTCCCCGATAGGTAAGACGAATATCCTTAATTTTAGCACCCGGTTGGACCATAAACTCATACTTCAATTGACCGTTCCTACCATGAAAGACCAGATCTACTCCAGACTAAATAAAGATTCCGGTAGACTACCTCCTCAGGAGTAAAATGGAATCCTTTTCCAGTTATTTGGCCGCATAATATTGAACTCTGGAATCTAGCTGCTCAACATTAGGGAAAACGGTAAAGGGGAGATTTCCATATTTCTTGCCGATAGCCTGTTTTATTTCTGTAGTAGACACTTTATCAACCCCCTATTTATGGTTAATTTTTTTAGAAAAAAGTAATTAATAATATTATAGATAGTGAAATGGACAAGAGTTCTAGATTCGGAGCCTATTTTTGAACTTAAAAGGAGAAGACAAGAGGGATGTTTTTTAATTTGTATATCAATAAATAAAAAAGTTGCATTCAAATAGCTGTTATGAAGATGCATTTATTTTATTAATTATATATCCTTATACAACAAAATATAGAAAATGATAACCATTGTCTCTTTTAAATAAAGTCAAGGTGTTTTGCCCCTTTAAATCTGTTTATCTAAAGGGGGATAGTGAAAAGAAGATTTGAATTGAAAGGCGGATTAAGATTCATGGTGTATATTTGATATTCGAATATATATGAGTACAGACTCCAATATTTTTTTCTTGTTTATTATGTGTATTGGATACATGTAGGTTTAACTGAATGGATGGAGAAATCATCTATATCGCAAATGAGTAATAAATCTTAATGTACTTTTTTACTAGCGGATTAATGAATATTGGAATGGAATCTCTTATTGAGTAAGAATTTGTAACCTAGGAGGTGTATATTAAATATTATCCTTTAAAATCAAAAAGTGATTTGATAGGAAAGGAAATTTTAAATCATGGGTTTTGAATCATTAAAGAGAAAAATGCTAACTACACCACATGGATTTACTGCTGGAATAGAAGGTCCTTCATGTGACAAAAACGGGAATATTTACGCTGTTAATTTTAAAAGAAGAGGTACGATTGGCAAAGTAACCCCAACTGGAGGTAGTAAAGTCTTTATTGAACTGCCTAAGAATAGTATCGGAAGCGGGACACGTATTGATCGTAATGGAACTTTGTTCATTGCAGATTATGTTAATCATAATATATTCGCAGTTAATATTGAAACAAAAAAAATAAGCGTGTTTGCTCATAACTCTGCTATGAACCAGCCTAACGATTTAGCGATAACCGATCAAGGTGTTTTATTTGCTAGTGATCCCAACTGGAGCGAATCAACGGGACAATTATGGCGTATTGATAAAAATGGGGTCACTCATTTATTAGAAACCAATATGGGAACGACGAATGGAATTGAAGTGAGTCCTGATGAAAAAAAACTATATGTAAATGAATCAGTACAAAGAAAAATATGGGTATATGATCTATCAAGTAATTACGAATTAAGTAATAAACGTCTATTTATAGAGTTTACCGATTTTGGACTTGATGGAATGCGTTGTGATATGGCCGGAAATTTGTTTGTAACGCGCATTGGCAAAGGTGTGGTGGCAAAGATATCACCTGATGGTCATCTTCTAAGTGAAATTCATCTAGATGGGAAAAAATGCAATAATATCACGTTTGGAGGACCTGATGGAAAGACCAGTTATGTGACAGTAGCTGATACAGGAAACATTCAAACGTTTGAAACAGATGTACCCGGAAGGTGTTGGAGTTTACTACATGATAGATAAGAAGGTGCTGGTGCAAAATTGATGAGATTCCCTATTTAAGTTATCAGGTGGAAAGACTCCCTGCACATTGTGCGGGGATTTTTCATAAAGAAAAGACACCCTAAGGTGCCCTCCTCCAACTTGAACCACTTTACTATTTAAGTAATCTAATGGTTTACCTTTGATCCTTAAATCCCCAACCGGAGACTAAGTAGTTTTGAGTTTTGTTTATTGTAACATGAATTTTCTTTTTCTTATCGTTTTTAGCATAACCTTCTACTTCAATAAAACCTTCACGCATCCCATGTAAAATATCAACTTTAGTAACTATAAGATCTATATTTTCTTTAGTTTTCATGTGGTTTATTGCTACTTTTGAAGCTTTATCTTGAGTGATATTTTTGTTGTACATTGTGTAAGATAAGTATCCTATTATTAATAATAAAATTGTAAAAATAGCAATATTTATCTTTTTTTGTCTTATTCAATATTTTTCCTCTTTAAAAAATATTTATTATATAACTATAAGTCTTTTTTAGGGGGATGGAAATATGGGTAGTTCAGTTTCAGAAAAAAGCCTTTCTCATTTGGCTACTAGTAGTTACGGTGATGCTTTTACAGAAGTTGTGGAATTTGGTAATCATAAAGAGGTTTGGAAACCTGTAGAAATAGATGGTGCAGTTTTTCATAACGCAAAAAATAGCTTTGCTGCTTGAGATTTAGGACCATATGGAACAATTATCTTTATTACCAGCAATCGATAGAGAAACAGAAAAACAGGTTCAAAAAGAAGTAGTGAAAATTTTTAAAGAATACCGTGAAGATTAATTTTTAAAGCGGGGCGCACACCTTCACGGGCTAGACTGAAATTCACATAGTTGCGAATACTGCAACTTGGACCGACAAAAAACGCACGCGAAGGCTTGTTTCCTTGTGTTCGTAGCCACCACTAGGAACAGCCAATTTCTTCGCCGTTTCTTATGATATAGTTATCTTTGTTCGTTTTATCATATACATGTAAGCTGCATCCCTTCGGCTGTATTGTTTTGGCTTTTATAAAAGATTAAAACATACTGATGTAAATAGGGAAATAGATTGATTTTATATGGTTCTAATTAGAATTTAAATAGATGCCTAATCCATTTTTACCAGGTTTCTAACAAGTTTAATTTATCTCTAACACGCTAAATAAATATATACGGGGGGAGTCATGAGTTCCGAAAGAGCAACTGTAACTTCGAGTATAGACAATACAATTCATAAACTAGATGGAAATCCTGCAGGCACATTAAAAAGAACATTAGAAACGAGACATCTTACTATGATTGCTATAGGTGGATCTATTGGTACAGGATTATTCGTTTCTAGCGGTACATCCATTCAAATGGCTGTATGTATTACGTAACAATTGTAGAAATGGCTTTTTTATATTCAATTGGATCATCCTTTTATAAAAAAGTTTGATAATTTTTGTGATTCTTTCCTGCTTTTTCATAAAGATCCTTGTAAGTTTCCATACTCATGCAAGGATTTTTATTTACTTGTTTAGGTAAACTAACTGACACTTTCATATTGTTGCTTCCCCAAGACTAAATACTAAATTACATTGGATCTTTTCTGCATTTAATACAACTAAGTACTTCATACCTTTTGCAATACCAACAAAAAAAGATTACATATGAGATAGCCTAAGAACCGATTTGCATGTTCCACCTTCTTTTATGTACAATGAGAACAAGAGATGATATAGACAGAGAGAGGAAATCCATGTCCACTAAATTAGTAAATTTACGTATTGATTTTGCTTTTAAACAGTTGTTCGGCACGAAAGGGAATGAAGAGATTTTGATTGGTTTCCTAAACGCCATTTTAGAAGAATCTTTAGATGAGCCAATTGTTACTTTGCAATTGGAAGACCCGCATCTTCATAAATCTTATGAGGATGATAAATTATCTATTTTAGATTTATTAGCAACATTAGAAAATGGAACGCAAGTGAATATAGAAATTCAGCTTCGAAATACCCATGATATGGTCAAGCGTTCCTTATATTATTGGTCCAAATTGTATACGTCTCAAATGCAAGAGGGAATGCCATATCGTTCACTTCGCAAAACAATCACCATTAATTTGTTAGATTTTATACTATTTTCTAATGATGAATCTTTCCATGCAATTGGGCAATTATGGAATGAGAAAGTACAACGAATTTTAAGTGATGATATTGAAATCCATTTTGTTGAGATTCCCAAACTGGTGAAACAATGGCGTGAAGAAAAAGTGAATCCTTGGGAAAATGCATTTGTACGCTGGATGTTATTATTACCAGCACATGAAGACGAACATTTAACTCAAACATTGGAGGAGATTGCAATGAATCAAGATCCAATTTTACAAAAGGCAATGAATAAATGGGAGAATATGAGCCACGATTCTTCTTTCCGAACAGCTTATGAAGCACGTGAAAAAGTACTTCTAGATGAACAAGCTAAAATAGCTCACGCTCGCGAAGAGGGCTTAGAGGAAGGGTTAGAAAAAGGAAGAGAAGAAGGCATTGAGCAGGGGAAAATTCAATTAATTCGTGGTATGCACAAAAATGGCATGTCATTAGAGGACATTGCAAAATTCACAGGTCTAAATACAGAGGAAATACGAAAATTATTATTATAATACACATAATAAAAAGCTTTGCGACAAATTACGCAAGGCTTTTTATAGTTTTTTATGGTAATGATAAGGTTTTGATTAGAAAGGTCAATAAATGGTGAAGGAACGTAATCCCGAAAGGCTTAGTAATTGATAATTGAAAAGTCAAAATACAACTTGATTATAGCTTTAATTGGAATATAAAGTATTGGTTCAGGGTGCGCGTCACTATGAATCAGATGATAAATGATTCGAATCTTTTACAGCTGACACAGGTATTAAAGTCAATATTGTAAAAGGGAAAGCAGAAGAATTAATTTAAATGTAAGGTTTATAAATTTAATATTTATCCCCAGATACTTAATCAAGAACATTGATGAATACAGGAAGAGGAAGGTACAATTTCTTCTTACTGTGTAACTACTACGTTTGGTAGTGGTTCACTGTTAATCGTGTTGAGAACCACTACGGATTTTTTCGAGTGGTTCTTTTTGTTTTGTGCTTGTTTTAATAAAGAGTAAACTAATTAATTTTATTATTTATAAACAGAAAAAGAATTTTTTTATTTTGACATTAGGGGAACCCTATAGTTTATATTTGAAATAGAAAAGGGGGATGGCATGAAAGGAACAATTACAATAAACCAATTGGCTAGAATTTTTAAAATCAGTCATCATCAAATAAGATATTACGAAGAAAAAGGACTATTGTTTCCGTCCTATGTAGATAAGAATAAGTATAGAAGATATGCTCTTAAAGAAATTTATCAACTTGCTCAAATACTAATGTTAAGAAATTTAAATCTTTCAGTAGCTCAAATAAAAGATATATTTACAACATACCAAAAAAGTGAATATCTGAATCTATTAAAGGAAAAATCCTATGAAATTATTGATGAAATCAACAGGTTAACAGAAATTCAACAATCTATAGAATATCATATGGATAACTTGACAAAAGAAAAGATAGATTCTACAAAGCATGTCGAAAATATCAATTTAAAAAAAATCATTACATTAAGAACAGATGAGAATTTAACTGCGAAAGATGTTTTTGAGATGAAGTTACCTATTCTATTGTTTGATAATGATATCTTTTATGTTTTTGAAGAAAATACGTATCACTTATGTGTAAAAACAGATGGTAATACGGATTTTGTTATTAAAAAGGGGATGTATAAATCATTATATATACATGGAGGAACGGATGAGGAATTTGAGGAACAGTTATTCGCTATTATCGCTAAAGAGAACTTTCCGATATATGCCATAGAATCTTCAAAGGAAATTTTTATTAGTGGTGACATTCTTGAATTAGAAATTCTAATCCGGGTAAAGGATGATGATAATTAAAGAAATCGATAAATATGACAAAAACAAAGAAGTTATGCTTTTGAGAGAATCATTTATCTCCAAATGGAAAAAAATTTTAGGGACAAATGATAATCATAAAATAGATATGTATTTAGAATCATATAATCTAACTACAGAAAAACGATTTTCAGTGATTGATGGTGATAATGGAATTGTTGGTGTTTTTGGAGTAAATGCTTTGAATTTTTCCGAAAAGAACTTTAATAGCAAGAATAAGGATAGGGATTTTCCTTTTTGGGAGAAACTTAGATGGCAGTTAGGAATGTGGTTACTTTATACTAAGCCTCAAAAAGATGTTCTATATTTAAGCTTTTTTGCAATTAATAAGAAATTTCGCGGTAAAGGATATGGGAGAAAAATTTTAGATGAAGTGATAAAAATAGCAAAATGTGAAAATAAAAGTACAGTAAAGCTTTATGTGTCTCAAACGAATGAAATTGCTATACACTTGTATCAGCGCTATGGTTTTAAAATACACAAAACAGAAAGGTATTTATTAACAAAATGGTTCTTAGGAGAAGAAAATTGGTTAGTAATGAAAAAGAAAGTTGAGGAAAGCGATGACAAAAATAATTAAAAGCATCACAATAATATTATGTATTGTGATTACTTCTCTAGTTATTTACGGAGTTTATAAAAATACGTTTAATATAAATTTAAAAGAAGTAACAATAAAAACATCAAAAAATGAGTTGCACGGTATTGTGTCAATGCCTGAAAATACAGATAAAAAACCTGGTTTAGTTATATTCATTCATGGAGATGGGCCGGCAGACGCGAGTTATCAAGAGGGGTACTATTCTGCATGGGAAGTGTTGAACAAAAATGGATTTGCAACACTATCATGGGATAAACCGGGAATCGGAAAATCTTCAGGTGACTGGTTAAATCAATCAATGGAAGATCGTGTAAAAGAAACGAAAGAGGCGATTCATTGGGCTAAGAACAACCTAGATATAGATGAAAGTAAAATCGGTGTATGGGGAGCTAGTCAAGGAGGATGGGTACTCCCAAAAGTTATGAATGAAGAAAAGTTAGTTTCGTTCGGAATTGCAGTGTCTCCAGCTATAAATTGGATGCAACAAGGGGAATATAATACGGTTGCTTCAATGAAAAAAGAAGGGAAAACTAAGAAAGAAATTGATAGAAAATTAAAACAAAGAAATGAAATAAATAAATTGTTGGAAGAAGAAGATGTTGAAAAAGCATACAATAAATATCAAGAAATGGAAAAAAATAAAGGGAATATTTCATTATCCCGTTGGACGTTTATTCGTACGAATATGAATGTAGATGCAACCGAGGAATTTAAAAAAATAAATAAAAGGTTATATTTGATTGTTGGAGGGCAAGACATTAACGTTGACGTCGACAATACAATTGAAGGGTATTCTAAAAATGTAAATTCGAAATTATTAGATATAAAGAAATTACCTAATGCAGACCATTCGATGGTTTTAAAGGAGTATATTGACATGGGGGTTGGGAGAATGATTTTGGCAATACTTAACCCTCGAGTAGTTATAGATCCTGGATATCTAGAAAAGTTACAAGAAATTTCTAAAACCGAAAAATTAAGATGAGTATTTTATTGTTTTTAGTTATAAGGAAAAGCGTATAAGATGAAGAAAATTAAAAATCTATTTTTATTACACCGCTTTGTTGTTGAGCGGTGTTTTATGTTTTTGAAGAATTAAAAGAAAATGAATTTATTGTAACCCCACTCACGAATATTTAGACTTTTAACGTCTTTGTTTTGATGACTACAATTGGAACATCGAATGTCTTTGATACAACAGGTACCGTTTAATCCTTTTGAAATTTCTAGCGATACAATCACTAAAGAGAAGGGAGTATAGAGTTGTACCAATAGTTTTTGAGATATTTGTAAAGCGTTAGGGGGAACAACTTTTAATATCGCTAACCAAGAGACATATAATCATATTATGGAAGATGCTAATGTATATATTGCTCATAAGCATTTAGTATGATAAAGAGCTATTGAAGGGACAAACAAAACAAATATCTACTCATCAAAAAGAGGCGTTCTATAAGCCTCTTTTTTTATTGAAAAACAAGAATGGATGAGTTTACTTTTTAATAAAATTGAACAAGACACACTCATATTTGTCTCTTATCTTTAATTATACTTCTCTTCTAATTTTATTAGGTTCTTCTTCTGATTCGATAAACCTATTGTAAAACTATTTGCTTTAATTACAATATCTCCCTTGTTACCTGTTGAAGTGACAGTTATCTTAGTCCTAATCAATCCTCTCTTAACTTTAACACTTTCTATATCCCTCATGTCTATACACTTGATATTACCAGTGAACTTACCACTCATTGCTATTTCTAATACCATAAGTCTTTTGTTAGTAAAACATATGATTAAATGTTCAAGGTCTACCAACGCTCCAAAACCATATTTAAAATATTCGGATGCTGATGGTGTTGTATAGGAGTAGAAATAGTAAAAATAAGTTTCACCCTCAATTTTTAATTCTTCGAATAAATCATCTAAATATTTGTTCGATAACATCTTAATACCCCTTTCTTATATGAGCCTAACTATTACGTTAGAAGTCTTTTATAGCAATACATCTTTTCCGTTACAATTTTAAACATATCATCTGTGAACTCGATCTTCCATAATAAACCAATATTTTGATTTACTCTTTTTTTAAAACGGTACTAGGGTGTTTAAAAATCACGACTTTTTCGAAAAAAATGAAACGTTATAGCTATATGGTGGTGATACTAATCTAGAAACGTAACTTTCTCAACATTCGAAATATAGAGAGTATGTTAACGTGAAACTCTAAACTACTTAGTCAGTAATAATACAATGTTCATATCTTTATGATTAGGGTATCGAACTATCAGATAAACATTTTCCTACATATAGGCCATTTGCTGCTGCTTGAGATAATGAATGAGTAACACCTGAACAATCTCCAATCAAATACAATCCTTTCATAGGTGTCTCAAACTGTTCATTGATTTCAATCATAGGAGCATAAAATTTCCCATCAATTCCATATAGTAAAGTATCTTTATCAATAGGTTCTTCAATAAATTGTTCTAAACGTAGCAAAAATTCTTTGAGTCCTTCAATATATAATTGCGGAATTTCTTTGTTAAGGTCTCCATAATCCCCATATAGTGTAGGTTGTATATGATTATGTTTCATCATTTTTTCCACTGTAGGTTGTCCCTTCAATAAATCCTCCAAACGCTGTACAACAATTCGATCTCGCCCTTGGTTAATTCCTTTTATAATTGTACTTGCGTATAAATTTGCTTCTGTGAGAGTAGGAAAATAACGTGGGATAAACAACGTGAAATTTAAATTGGAAGTGCCGTTTTTTTGTTCTCGAAAATTTTGTCCATCAGGCATAACTAAATCCTCTTCATACTTACGAATAATACGTCCTTTGGGGTTCATACAGTAAGTAGTTGCTGTGAAATTATCATGTTGATAAGAGAGTTTTGTTTCAAATGTGTCTTTTAATATTGAGCGTAATTGATGTTCTTTCATCTCTACTCGAATACCTAGGTCTACACGAGTTTGCTCCTGTGCAATTTCAAGTGAAGAGCACATTTCTTTTAACCAATCCACCCCGGAGCGTCCAGTTGCAAATACTAATTGCCTAGAATGAAATATCCCTTGATTTGTAGTTATTTTAAAATGTTCTTTCTGTTTAACGATATGTTGTACATCTATATGAAATCGGATATCTATCTTGTTAAGTAAAAATTCATAGAGTTGCTGAAAAATGTCGGTCGAAAGTGTAGTTCCTAGATGCCTTACTTGTGTTGTTAGCATTTGTAAACCACATGATTCGGCTCTTTTGGTGAGATTTAGATTTTCTGTAGAGTATTTTAGAACTGAATTTCCACCAAAACGACATAGGATCTCATCTACTTCGTTCATTAGTTTTATAAAAACTTCTTTACCTATTTTTTGCTCTAGTTCACCTCCGAATCCGTTTGTGTAATTAAATTTCCCTTCAGATTTTCCTAGACCACCAAAACCAAAGTATTTATCACATGCATTGCAGTTACATAAATTCCCTTGTTCTAAAGGACAATTTCGTTGTTCTAATGGTTTGCCTTTATCAAGAATTAAAATATTTTTGTTGCTTTGAGCTAATGCATAAGCCATAAAAACAGCACTTACTCCAGCACCGATGATTGTAACATCATACATATTTTTTTCACCTACTATTGAATAGTTTGTTTGCTATTTTCCTAGTGTATAACAAGTTTTCGAAGTTGGGAAATACCTTACCTTTATTAGAGTGGTAAACGCTTTTTCATTTCAAATGTTATTAAAGGATGAATACAATCGATTATTCTTTAATTGATTTCGACATTATCTGCATTTTATCTTTATCTTTCTCTATTAATCTATTTATTGTAAGAACCGGTTGAAGAAAGTGAACCATCTAATAAAGGTTCAGCTTTATAAACAATTAATATAAAAATCAATAGAGAAAGGGTAGCTAAATAATGAAAAAATCACGGAGTAAGAATAAAACAAGTAGAATAATTAAAATAGTAATACCACTAGGAGTTGTTCTAGCAACGGCATTTTACATGTTCTTTTTAAGTGGAACTTTCAGTTCCACTTCTGCGAAAGGGATGGCCAAAGAAAGTGCTAAACAAGTAAATACACAACAACAAGAAAAGAGTAATGAAACATCACTGCCAAGACAAAAAAGACCCGATGGAAAACCGGTAGGAAAAGTAGTTTACTTAACATTTGATGACGGTCCTAGCACATTAACAGGGCAATTTTTAGATGTACTAAAGGAGCAAAATATTAAAGCAACATTTTTTATGCAAGGAAGTAATTTGCAAAATACGAGTTTTCAGGAAAATGTAAAACGAGCAGTAAAAGAGGGGCATTATATTGGTGCACATAGTATGACACATAATAGTGATAATCTATACAAAAAAGGACAATTTGTACCAGAGATGAAAGAAACGTTAGCTCTTATCCATGATATTACAGGTACAAACCCTAAATTAGTTCGCCCACCGTATGGTTCTGCACCAGGATTAAATAATGAAGAAATTCGTAATCAAATTGTAGAAGCTGGAATGAAGGTTTGGGATTGGACAATTGACTCTAATGATTGGAAATTAAAAGATAATCCAAACCAAATTATAGAAAATGTAAAGAAGACAACGACAGAAGAGGTAGAAGTTATTCTGATGCACGAAAAACCACAGACGTTACAAGCACTGCCGGAAATCATTACATTTTATAAGGAAAAAGGATATGAATTTGGTGTATATAATGATACGGATCATTTTTATCTGAATTTCCAAAAAGACCACCGATTGTAATATAACAGGCATAAAAATACATCCTTATAAAATAATTCCGTAAAATTACAATTTTAAAACAAAAAACCACTCTTTCAGGCCATTATAAGCCGAGAAAGAGTGGTTTTCTTAATAAAGTACTTCTCTATTTTTTATCATTCTTTAATTTTTCTATTACTCTATCAATAGTTTTCATATTTGCTAACCAAAAAATACTTACAAGAAAATAATATATTCCCATGATCGATAAATTATCTGATAAGTTTCCCCATATAGGTTTCGATAAAATAAAATTCCCCCAGATAACAGATACTGTGAAATATGTAAAAGGAGTAACTAAATATACCATTATATATAAAAATTTATGAACATTCACCAGTTAATCCTCCTTTTAAATGTATTTATCAACCATATTGATAAGTACATTTACCACCATAATAAATAAGAGTTCCTGCTAATCCAACTGCGTTAGAACCAACTGCAAACTTAACTAATAACTTAGCTGCTTCTTTATAAGTCTTTTTCTGAAGATATGTCCACAATCCGCCTTCTAGAGCTGCTGTAACAGCTGCTACTCCAAAATGATCTTTTATAGCATCAATCATACAATCTGTCCATGCACTTCGTTTATGTCTCTTCCACAAATCTGTAGCTTTATCGGAATTCAATTCTCCAACAATAGTAATATTATTTTTTAAATTGTTAGCAAAGTCAGAGCCATATTTACTTTCAATTTTATTAAAATCAAAAGTTCTTTCGCCATTTTGAATTATTAGTGCTTCTTCATTTAAAAACTTTAATTGCTCAGCTATTTCAGTTATCTGTTTTTCTTCTTCTAATGATTGAACTGAAACTGTTGATGTTGTAGCAGATGCAGAAAAACTAGGCATAACAAAACCAATCCCTATAGATAACGCTAACGAAGTACATAAAAACTTTCTTTTAAATCCCATTCTCATAATCACTCTTTTTCTATTTTTATACTTATACAGCAACAGCGGTAAAAATAATCCGTATATACATTTATAAGGATTATGTAAATTGTATTGAATCATAGTTTTTTACATCTCACAGAATGTAGGGCCCTTACAGCTCTATTAAAACACTGAGGTTTTAATAAGTAAATGAAAAAACTGTATTTGTAACTTTTTGTAACCTTAATACGCAGATATAGGCTAATAGATTTCTTGCACCAGAACCCCTAATATAATCCTTTTTTAACTACAAATAGTTTGTGCTATTTCGACTGTACATAAATTCTCGGAACTCGCCTTCCAATTAAACAAACCACTTCGTAATTAATAGTCCCTATCAATCTTGCAATCGCGTCTACAGACTGAAACGAAGAGCCATTGCGCCCAAAAATAGTTACTTCATCACCGACATTACAGTCCTCAATATCCGTCACTTCAATCATCGTCTGTCTGATCCATGCACACAAGCCCGACAATAGGGGATAACTGCTCGTGTATCAAAACCATCCCTTGGTTTGAAAGCAGATGGAAAAATCATTTTAAGTCCAGGGGGTATAAAATTTTTAGTGAGAGAATTAAAGCAATATTGTGTAAAATAATTAGCTCCTTTTAAAGGAATCTTTTGACACCAGATAAATATAATTTCATGTACCATAATTTGTTAATAAGCATGAAGCAAAAAAGGAGAGAAGAAGAGACCACCTTTTTTGCTTCATATAATCTGTATTTAAAAAACTTCGCAACAGAACCAATATTATAGAGGTATTTTGAAATATTACCAATAAAGGTGTATTAGCCCATATCTATAATATTAAGGTTACAAAAGGTTACAAATACAGTTTTTTCATTTATTTATTAAAACCTCAGTGTTTTAATAGAGTTGTAAGGGCCCTACATTCGTTTCTGAATGATTTTATTAAAATAGGTTACTAATCTTTTTATTCAACCGACGAGTTTAATTAACTGAAAATTATAATTAGAGTGTCTTTTTTAATTATTTCTATGTTTATATAATGTACCTTAAGGAATTGCAAGGAGGTGAAAAAATGGAAACTTTGACAATCAAATCACAAAAAAGTGATTTATACCTATATGCTCTTGCAATAGTTGGTGTCGCATCAATTTATGCTCTAGTGAATGCTGGACTAATTCTTCAACTTGCAGGAAAGGTTACATGGACAGGAGTAAATGCAACAGCAATTTCTTCAATTTTAAACATGATTATTAATGGTGCGAGCATTGGTGGTGCAGTAGCAGCAGTTGTAGGGGTAGCACTTGGTGGACCAGTAACAGCTGCAATAACTGCTATCGGAAGAGGCATGTTAATTAAATGGGTAAAACAACGTGGTTTCTCATCAGTTGTAAAATTCTAATTACTAGAAAAAATCAAGGTAACTGCAATAGTTACCTTGATTTTTTAAATGGAGGTTAAATTGGAAAAGTATTTTATTTTTTTTAATAAGCATGCTATTAAAATAGCACTTTCAATATATTTGTTTGGAATGGCATTTGCATTGATGGTATTTTTAATTTTGAATATAGATTTTGGCGAGATTACCTTTAACAATGATATTGGTAGTTTTTTTGATATATTTATACACAATTTGAAAGTACAGATGTTTATATTTATGGGGGCCTTACTTTTTGGTATACCAACAACAATTTTATTGTTTATAAATGGTTTTGCCATTGGGATGACAGTCGCACAAGCAATTATATCTGGTAACTTAACGAAACTATTATTAAACATTTTACCACATGGCATATTTGAGATACCTGGTTTTCTTATAATTTCCATACTTTCTTATCAAGTATTATCTATTTTCATTAAAGGAAAAAAGTTGAAGAACCTTTTCGAATTCTTCAATAAAAAAAAGTGCTTGTTTTTATTAAGTTTCATATTAACATTTATTGCTGCAATAATTGAAGGAATATAATAAAAAGTAGAGGTGTAGTCAGTGCAAGATTATAAAGAAAAAGGATCAATATATAGATTTGGGCTTTCACCAATTAAAAATTTAAAGAAGGATAACATTAACGAACCCTTATTATTGTTAATGTTATTTTTTATAGGGATAACAATAATAACCGGAATAATTAGTAGTAAATTTGTATTGAATAATGAAGCATTAACAGAGATCCAATCAAGCTTTACTGTAGAGAAGGGGAGATTGAATTTATTTTTAATTATAATCAGATCATTTATGGCGATATTAAACGGTTTTACGAGTAATATCATTATTGCTTTTATATATAAAATAATTTTTATACTTTCAACAAAAGATGTGAATTTCAGGAAAGTTTACTACATTTTCTTTTACATAGGTATTATTTCCTTGCTAGGAGTAGTGTTTAATGGTGGATTATCTATTTTAGGTGACTATAATACAATTAAAAGTTTTTCGAGTCTTTCGTTTATTATGCCCGATAATCTTTATATTACTGCCTTGTTAAAATTGCTAGATATTTTCTTTATTATACAAGTGTACATTTTGGCATTATTCTTAAAAGAAGTAGTTTGTTATTCCTGGAGAATCACTTTTTTAATTATTGGAATACACACAACAATTATGTATGTTTCTCAACTTTTTATTCAATAAGGAGAATATAACAAATGCTAAAATCAATGTTTATATATATTATATTCTACTCGAAATATATAATCCAACATAGAATAGGAAGCTTAGAGAGAATTTTTCTGAAATATAATAAAGAAGTCTATTTTAGAAGATACGGACACATTATTTATGCACTATTTTTTATCCTAAAGGTTTCTTTAGAGTGTATTATTTATTTTGGGATTTCATACTTCTTTAGTCTATATCTTGATAGTTTTGAAATTTGGATAATATATTCCTTATATTTTGTATGTATTATTGGCATTTTTAATGGTATCTCACTTACAAAAAGGGTGTTATCACCAGTAGATAAAAATATTCTATATCTATTACCCTATTCTAGTAGAAATTTGTATTTATATACATGGTTTTTAAAGTTTATTGTTCATAATGTAAACTCGATACTACAATCCATTATATTTGGAATATCTATATACATTGTGATAGGCGATATTAATGGTTTCATTTTAATATTAATTGGACTCTTAATTTGCAGTATGATGGTATCTTACATTGTCACTTTGTATATATGCACTTTTTATGTAAGATGTATCCAAAGAGGTTATAAAATAGTAGCTTTTATTACATCACTATTTAAAGGTCTTATGGTATATATTTGTACATATCTTATAGCAAACTGGATAGTATATTGGCTAATTTCTTTAGAAGATATAAGAAAAATATCTAACTGGAAAAACTTAATAGATTTATTTTTTAAACAAGTTAAGGTATATATGTCCGACTCTAATATAAAAGGTATAATATACAACAGTGACCTTACTAGAGGTGTACTAATATGTTTCATTATATTGATGATAATTGTTTTTGTGGTCCATTATTTATTGGCTGGAAAATGGTATAGATCTCAATGGGAAACCCCGTTTAAATCGGATCATTCAGATTGGATCTTGGTATTGAAAAATTTGTTTAATAAATTTGCGAAAACCCCTTTATTGAAAGTCCAAATTCAAAACTTTTTTAGTAACCGCATTCAACTTAGCCATCATTATTCGTACTTTTTTGGTCACTACTTTAATTATGCTTTTATTGCCCTTGCCAGTATCGTATCTACACTTCCAAATACGGAAAGCGTAGATATTATCAAATTTGTTTTAATCTATATTATATTTAATGCGATATCAAAAGATGCATATGAAACTATAACGTTATTTCCAGGTCTGTTACGATTTGATAGTGATGGTGGAATATTGCGCTTATATAGAATGTCAAACGTATCTTTCAGTAAGTTATATCATTCAAAAATTCAATTTCAAAGACTCTTGGGTTCAGTTGAAATGTCTTGTATAGTCATAATCTGTTTATGTATCATCAAACCTAACATACAAGAACTGTTTTTTATTGGTGGTGTGATTATCTTAAATTACTGCATCACTCCTCATATAACTACACTATCTACGTATATGTTTCCGCATCTGCATAATCAGCATTACTCAGAAATGGAAGATTATGTGGAAACCGAATTTGTTATAGATAAAGTGGCTTATCAATTTCGACAAATTATATTTTTCTGCACAGCTGCACCATTTTTTATGCTAGTGTTCTTAGAAATTAATATAGATTGGATTTATCTAATCATTGGTAGTTTGTTTGTTATTATAAGTTTTGTAAGTTTAAAATTAATTAAAAATATTATAAAAAAGGCCGAGATCAAACTAAGTCAAATGGATATGTAAGGGAGTTAATATGTTATTACAAGTGAATAATGTAAAAAAAGCATATAAAAAATCAGAAGATGTTTTAAAAAATATCAGTTTTCATATGGATTCATATGAGAGAATTGCAATTATAGGTAGAAATGGTATTGGGAAATCTACCCTTCTAAAGATAGTCTCTGGGCTATTAATACCAAATGAAGGGGAAATTTTATTTCAAAAGCAAGATTTATTGAAAAACCCTACCTGTCGTAAGGATATTGGTTTTGTTTTTACGGAACCAATATTTTATGAAAGTTTAACAGTAGAAGAAAATTTAATATTTTTAGCATCGCTTTATAAGGTAAATTCAATCAAACATACCGTTACGAAAAAGATGGAAATATTTAATATATATGATTATAGACAAAAGAAAATCTCAGCTTTGTCGAGTGGTATGAAGCAAAAGGTCCAAATTTGTGCCGCTACTATCCATAATCCGAAATTACTAATTATGGATGAACCTTTCAATAAACTAGATTCCTTATCTCTCGAATTTTTGTATGAATTTATATTAAATTTTGAGGGAGGAATATTATTTACGAGTCATGATAAAGAACATGTTTACAACTTATCAACTAAAATATTAGTTTTAAAAGATGGTGAAATATCACACGGAATGGAATATCCGAAGGAAGTAATATCTCATACTGATTTTTATAAATGGTATGATGAAATTTTATGAAAAAGAGTGGTATACTATGCAAAAAAAATTTTTAAAAACTGTAAAGTCAACATTAAAAAAAGATATTAAATCTATAGAAACCTGGAGTATCTTTCTTATTTTCTTTTTCGTTACTTTATTTAGCTTAAAAAAATTTGATAATGCCGGTTTGCTTATGTATATAAAGGTTTTTACAATTTCTCTAGCAACATTTATTATTTGTTATCTTATTAAATGTTATAGAATCTTTAAGAGGAATAAACAAAATCCAATTAATAAATAACTCCCAGTTCCTCATATGGAATAATTATCCTTCCTTGTGCTGTTCTATAGTATAAAAAATGATTCTTGATTATTTGTATAATATAAAACAGAATGCACGATAAATAAAAATATCTATTAACTTCTATATCAATATTTTAGAGCGTTTATGGGGGTTCAAAAGTGGAACCGTACAGAACTATGGTAGAACCCTTCTTTTTAGTTCTATTAAACTATTTATTTGTTTTAGTGGTAGTATTTCAATATTGTTTGTGGTCATCGTTTCGATGTTAAATTTCATTGATAAATTAAAAAGCTGATTTCCTTAACTTACAGGAGATTGGCTTTTTTTATAAAGAGGCATGTTACTCCGAAAACAATGAAAGAAATAAAATCCAGTATATAACCTGTTATTTCGATGTATACTGCTAAATTCCATACCCATCTAGCTAAAAGAGGGAAAGATTATCAAATAAAAAATGTGAAAGATAAAAAATGATACAGCTTTCGGTCTTGTTATCAAATTTTGTTACTTTTTTGTTACGTTTTTTTATTTCATAAATAATTATACTTTTAAGTACGAGTAAGTTAGGGGAAAGTAGATTCAAAAAAGTAGTGATAAGGAAAGAGAATGCATATGCAAAAAATAGTAAATATCATAGGAATCCTTTCCATATTATCTGGTTGTACACTTTCAGAATCACCGACCAGCTTAATGAAAACTCCTACAAGTGAAAGCTGGCAAAGGAATTAAAACAACAAATGGACAAAGATCTTCCTATCAATTATCAATTTAAAGAGTAAATCTTATATTAAACCCATAGCTAAGTATCAGCAAGAACACAGGAGGCGTGAATATGTCAACAATTTTAGTGTTAGAAGATGAAATAGCAACTCGTAGTGTTATTGTATTAAACATGAAAGGTGCTGGTTTCAATGTGTTAGAAGCCGATACAGGAGAAGCCGCTCTCGAGCTTTTAAGTAAATATAATATTGATGTTGTATTACTTGATGTGATGTTACCTGGAATAGATGGCTTTCAAGTATGTAAAAGTATACGAGAAAACAATGAAAAAATTGGCATTATTATGTTAAGCACACATGTTCAAGATAAAGTACAGTGCTTACTAATTGGAGCAGATGATTATATTGAAAAGCCGCTTAGTCTAATTGAAGTAAACGCACGTGTTCAAGCATTACTAAGAAGAATAAAAGTAAACAATAAAAAAATGGAATTTATTCTCTCAAAACCATTTATATTAAATCTTCAACAAGAAAAATTATATAAGGAAGGTATAATTATTGATTTAACTCCGACAGAGTATGTAATTTTAGAGTATTTAATGAAAAACCAAAACAAGCCTATTTCACGTGGTACTCTCTTAAATAAAATATGGGGGGAAAATTATGTAGGTGAAACCAAGGTAGTAGATGTAAATATAAGTCGCCTACGTCAAAAAGTAGAATCTGATCCATCTAAACCTCAGTTTCTCATAACAGTATGGGGAAAAGGATATACGTGGAAAGAAAGCGAATATTGAAGCATACAATTACCTTGCATTTTATGATAGTTATAGTGCTTTCGCTTATTTTATTTACAACTTTTAGTTGGAATCATTATCTTAGGAATTGTTCTATTAGTGAGTAGGAGATTAGTAAATCTTTTTATAGAACCAATTGAATCTATTAACTCGGTTTCTTCACAACTTGCAGAAGGGAAATTGAATTATAAAATAAGTGAGAATTATCCTGGTGAATTAGGAGCATTAGCGCATAGCTTAAATTGAATGTCCTATAAAATAGAAAAAGAAGAACAGGTTAAACATGAGTTTATTGCATCCATTTCACATGAGCTGCGTACAACATTAATAGGGAGTAAGGAGTGGAGTGAAACAATAAAATCTGTAAAGTGCTTAACAGAAAAAGAAATAGAACAAGGAATGGGCACAGTGATTTTAATAAAACTTCCCAAAAATAACAAAACAAGTGGCAGATATTCAGTCCGATATAGATGAATTAAACGGTTTTGTTAAAATACATTAAAAAAGAAAGCAACTTGGATAAAAATAAGATGCTTTCTTTTTTTAATCATTCTTAATAGAAAAGAGAGTCTTTGCTATTAAAAGAACTTCTTTTTCCTAATGATGAATATACACCCTAAAAACGTAAAGGCAATTCTTCTAATGACCTCATTAGATAGCTTCCTTTCCACTTTACTTGTTCTTTTCCCCCTTTTATCTCTATATTTGGAATGCGGCGTAATAATGTAGAAATAGCAATCTTTGTTTCTAAACGAGCGAGTGATGCCCCAAGACAAAAGTGGCTACCATAACCGAAGGCAATATGACGATTATTCTTTCTTGTAATATCGAATACACTAGCATTTGGGAAAATCTTTTCGTCACGATTAGAAGATGCTAATGAAATAATAATCCTATCTTTTGGTTTAATATCTTGACCATGTAATATAAATGATTCGGCTGTCCAACGCAGAGTGGTTAATTCAACAGGACTGTAAAATCTTAATGTCTCTTCAATTGCTGAATCAATTAAATCAGGATTTTGTCGAAGTTTCTGTAATTGAATTGGATGCTCAAGTAATGCCAACATCATATTTGTAATTAAATTTACAGTTGTCTCATGACCGGCAACGATAAGCAATGTAATTGTTGAATATAATTCTGATGCACTCAATTTTGTTCCTTCGCTTTCTACTTTTATGAGTGCACTGATTAAATCACTTTCAGGGTGGTCCCTTTTTTTATCGACTAAATATTGTACATATTCAGCGAACTCCCCTAATTTTTGGTTGTTTTCCTGTATATCTTCTGATGTATGTGGAGTATCAATGATCGCCTGTGACCAATCCCTAAATTTAGATTGATCCTCAAGAGGAATACCTAACATTTCACTAATTACCATAATGGGCAAGGGAAAAGCGTAATCTTCTATACAATTCATAGAATGATTGTGTTCTACTCTACTTAATAATGTATCAGCGATATGTTGGATGCGATTTTTAAGTTGTGAAATTATCTGAGGAGTAAATGCTTTTTGAACAAGTGATCGTAGGCGATTATGATCAGGGGGATCTGAATTTAGCATATGTTGTCTTAGGAGTTCCCTATTTTCTAATGAGATGGGAACTTTAATTTTTTCCTTTTCGCTAAATACATTTTCAATATTTTTCATTAATCTGGCATCTTTTAATAGCGATACTGCGTCTTCATATTTTGTAATAAGCCAACCTTGGTCTTGTTCTCCTAAAGATAAGGGATAAGCAGGATGAAATTCACGTAATTCTTTGTAAATATCATATGCTTCATGTTTAAATGCAGAAGAAGTTAATTGTGTTTCTGATAATAAAATAGAATGTTGCTCGCTTTTTGAAGACATCAAAATAACCTCCATTGTTATAAATTAGTGGTGAATATAGCACCTAATTTGCATTATAACTCAATTGGTTTTAATAAAGGTAAGAATATTCTGATAAAATATTACTTTACCTGGTGAAATAAAATTAAAAATTTTAGATTTAGACTTTTAAATTTCTATTTTTCCAAACACCATAGTACTTTTTAATTAAGTCTTTCTATACAAAATAAGATAAAATAGCATAAAATGGTTGCTAATACAAGTAACTTCTAACACTTGGATATGATAATACTATGCTTTTAGAAAGTAGTGTTGCCGAAGTATAATTTCAGTCTTTCTAAAATTTATTAGTTTGCAACAGGATTAATAAAATTATGCTATCATTTTGTTAATTTACAAGAAGGATATTTTTCTTACAGTGAATACAAAAATTTATATTAACTTAGGATGGAGGAACCTTGACATATATGAAAAATGATTCTTTTAGAGTTACTTTCGATAGTTTGGAGGAATTTGCTGATATAGTTAGTGAGATTTTGCAATGCCCGATTACTATTGAGGATGTAAATCATCGCCTTCTCGCGTATAGTACCCATGATGAAAGGACAGACCCAGCGAGAATTGGTACTATTATGGGGCGTCGCGTACCTGAAAAAGTAATCAATAACCTGTGGAAAGAGGGAATTATTCCCGATTTATTAAAAAATCGGGAGCCTATTCGTGTAAAAAAAAATAGATGATATTGGTCTCGATGATAGAGTCGCGATATCTATTTGGAACAAAGAAGACGTTTTAGGATTCATTTGGGCTTTAGAAATTGAAAAATCTTTAACTGAACAAGATTGTCTCTTGCTAAAAAAATACGCGGAGGCTGTAAAAAGTAAGCTGTTGCAACTTCAAGCCCGAAAGAACCAAAAAGAAGAACGATCACAAGAGTTTTTTTGGAAACTGCTAACTAATCATATGCAGGTAAACGCAGACCGTTTAGGCCAACTAGATGACGTTTTCGGTACACAAATCAAAACATTGATGTCCAATCCATTCAATATTGCGAAAACAGTAAAACAAGCAGACCTTTTAATTAGTGCCGTATTAATTCCTGGTGCTAAAGCGCCTAAGCTTGTCACGGAAGAAATGGTAAAAACAATGAAGCCAGGATCTGTAATCGTGGATGTAGCGATTGATCAAGGTGGAGCTGTAGAAACATGTGACCATGTAACAACACATGATAACCCAACTTTTGAAAAATATGGAGTGCTTCACTATTCCGTTGCAAACATGCCTGGTGCAGTTCCAAGAACATCCACTATTGCTTTAACAAATGTAACAATTCCGTATGCACTACAAATTGCTAACAAGGGTGTACAAACAGCAATATTCGAAAACGAAGCTTTAAAACTTGGCGTAAACACGTTGAACGGTGAAATTACATGTGAAGTAGTTGCAAAGGAACTGGGTTACAATTGTATCTCCATAGAAAATGCTTTTGTAGAAAAAATATAAATAATTGAGATTTCCGTGTATAAAATTTTCCAGATAAATGTTGTGGATTTTTAAGGGACTAAAAGAGATGGACAATTGAATTGTGGATCTTTTTAGATAAGACATTTTAGCTATTTCTTATTCTAAAGTATTCGCTAAAGCTGTTGGTTTCATAATTAGGGAAGACAGTGCACGATCATACTCCATTGAGAAGATTGGATGAACTTATTATCCAATCTTCTCATGTTACCTCTAAAATTAATTAGATTTGTTTAATAGTTGATAAAACCACAAGTGGAATCGTTATTACATTTGTTGGAGCAGCCTTATAAATCACTTCAGGGGTAAGTGTTTTTTACTCTGTATATTTCGAAGGAGTTATTTGTAAGTTTCAACATAGAAGCCCCAATTACACATTATTGCAGTAGTGCTACTATGATAAGTTGTATTAATGTGCTTTTGGATATAGTACAGATCTTCATCAAATTAATAGTGAAGGTAATGAATTATAGAGTGAATCTGGATATTCTTGTGAATTTAATACAAAGGAAGGCGCATGAACTAGCATTTTTTTTCACGTATCTCAAAAATCAAGAATACTCTTTGCTTTGAGATATGAAACATTTTCAGCTCAGAATTAAAACTTGCTATCTATCAACATATTAATTTCATAATATAAATCTTAAATAACAGAAATAAATCTTTTTTAGTAAAAGGTTCTGTGGCCATCCTAGATCGGTTTACTGCATGACGCTACCCATAATACAGACCTGAAAAATGAGCAAATTTCCATTTTTACATCTCAATGACATAAGAGTACTAATCATTTTGAGATAAAGATTTGATGAAAATTATAACTACCGATAAGATATGTTATGTAAACTAATGATGAATAATCATCCGAAATCTATTTTTTTTAACTTGTATAAGCAGGATTTATATATTCAACTTTCATACCAACTAATGTCGATTTGTACCCGATGAATTGTGCTAGACGATAAAATAACCAGGTATGTAGATTTTTTTCGTTTTTACGGCTTGTGCGTGCCGTCTGTCTGATATTTGTTAGTTGCTCTAATCGAATGACAGAAATATTATTTTCTATTGCGATATCAACGATTTCACGACTGACTCCTCTTCATATAATGGATTATTTGGATTCGCGCACTGTAATTGACTCATCTAGCGCATGCACCATGCTCACAATAAAGTGAAGTAAACAAAAAATAACTCCAAAATCAAATTTTATTATATATTTTAGAGTTATTTTGCATTTATTTATATATGATGTTTATATTGATTTACTACTTTCGTCATACAATATAAAAGAATCATATAAAAAATAACCGGAATCATAATAATTCTGGGCTCTAGCATTAACTCCCCGTAATAATAACTAATTAAGCTTGCCCAATCATTTAAGTACGGAAAATATATACTAAATTGATCATGGGCCTGCCCGGAAACAATATTTGTTCCCCCTAAAAATAATTTAAATATCGCAAGGTGTAACATTATTAATAATACTTGTACCATTTGCTCTCCAATTTGAAATATCATCTGTGGTTGTAATACTTTCATAATATGAGTTCGGAATATATGCCATCTGCTACCTCCTAATACAAGAGAACTTATCATATATTCTTGTCTCCAAATTTGCTGAACTTCTTTTTGAAAAAAACGTGTCATTCTTGGAACTGCCACGAACACTAATACTATCCCTTGTATACATAGTACTTCTATATTTGTGACAATAGGTTTTGTCCGTAGTTCATAAATGATAAATGGAGTTAAAAATAAAATACAAAATAATGTTTGCGGAAAAAATTGCAAGCCAACTGTAACACGTTGTAACAAAGAAAATCCCCACTTATCATTACGAATCAACAAGCTCATCAATAAAGAAATAATTACTCTAGCAACTGCCACAAAAAAAGAAATTAAAATAGTATACTTAGCCCCGTCTATTACTTTATAAAATAAATCTTCTCCCTCTCTATCTGTTCCAAACCAATGTGTACGGGAAATTGAAAAAGGAGCCACTTCAGCAATTTCTCCTTTTTCATTGTATCTATATTCCACTACCTTAGGCTCCTTCTGAAAATATGGGAGTGCAATACTCATTATTAGTAATAAAATAATCGGGAATAAAAAGTACTTATAACGCTGGCTATGCATACAATTTCCTCCTTAACCAATTCAATCCTACTATTACTCCATACATAGGTACTATAAATAGCAGCAGCAAATAAACGATAACCGCCGGATCTTGACCGCTAATCAAAATCGAAAATAAACCTCTTATGTTAAACAGATACTCAAAAACTAATAAACTCGTTATCAAGGCTAGTAATATTGATTCAATATGATTTACAACTGAAACAACGATATTACGAAAAATATGTTTGCATAAAATATACATACTACCAAACCCCTTTGCTCTCGCAAACATAACATAATCTTTCTGCTTCTCCACCTTTATAAGCAGCTGTTGAAATTGAAATAATGAGAATGTAGGTATAATAGCTAAAATGAGTATTGGCAAGACTATAGATGAATTTTGCATAGTAGAAAATGGATTTAATGGTAAAACTCCGGTATACCTATATATACTTACCATGAAAAGTTGAAGAAAAAAATTAGGAGGATATCTGGAATTGTTTTAAGAAAAAATACAGTTTCTTCTATTACTCTCTGCACACGCCTTGGTGAAACCGCCGCAATGATACTACATAAAAAAGACAAACAGATAGAAACTATGAGCGCTCCAAATGTAAGCATAAGTGAATATGCATATGGCTTAAATATAAGTGGAAATAAGGGGAATTCCCTTTCTTGCATCTTAAATATTTGTACATTGTTTGAAACCGCCGCCACCTGTGTAGACATTTTCATCTTTAATGCTTCTGGATGTATAAGTGCAGAAAGAACATATATACATTGTGTGAACAAATGCTCTATATGTATCCCAACTTTCTTACCATCTATAAATAACATCGGAAGACTTACAATCACTACAAATAGCAAAATCATAATAAATAATTGAAAAATAATTGAAGGTATTTTTAACATGCCATTCTCCTCTCAATTTCTCTAACATGAATCTACCGCGAAACACTAAAATCAACTTGTCACTTTATTTTATTCTGACTTTGCTAACATAAACCTTTATCAAATATATATATCCTTTTTGACTTTTCCTCTTAAAATAAATAAAAAAATCCATTTTGAAAAAAGTTTGATTAAATGGATTTCTTCTCTAACATATTTACATCACCAAAGATTTTAAAAAAGAAATTAAAAAACCTGAGTCCATATAAATAGAGAACTCAGGTTTCTTTGTTGTGCTTTTTGAATACTGTCTACTTGACGAGGTCACTTCACTTTATAATATTCTTTCTTAAATTAGAATTTCCTTAATTCGTAGCCTTCGAAGTAGTTTTTTTAAGTGTTTGCTGTAAATCCTTCGCCAAACTAGTTACATATGGATTGCGTAACATTGTAAAATGATCTCCATCTACTTGAACTACTTCTTCCGTTTCTGATGTGTATCCCAGACTTTAATAGTATATATTAAACCTGCTATCTACTATATGTAAATTTATATATTAATACTTACATTCTTGAAACTAACATCAATTTCAATTAAAGAGTGTGCTATATATTTACACACTCTTTAATATGGAAAATACATCAAAAGTTCAGTTCAATTTCCCGGATAGAACTTTCACTTTTTATTGCTTTTTCGCTTAATTTGACATTGTGTAATTGAACATTTGGGTTTTTCACAACTTCTGATAAAACTATCAAGAAATCTTTTGATAATTCATTAATTCTGCTCTTTTCAAATAATTTCTTGCAGAATTCAAAACTACATTTAAGTTGTTCACCATCAAGATTTACAAACAATGTTAAATCAAACTTAGCTATCGTATGATCTCGAGCATAAGGTTTAAATACTAAATTTTCTATTTGAAGCTCTGTTTCTTCGGTATTTTGTAAAACAAACATTGTATCAAATAGTGGGTTACGGCTCTTATCTCTTCTTACATTTACTTTTTGAACCAGCTCTTCAAAAGGATACTCCTGATTTTCATACGCATTTAGCATTGTTTCTTTCACTTCCTGAACATACATATAGAACGTTTTGTCTCTCACTGGATAATTTCGTATCGCTAACGTATTAACAAACATTCCAATGATTGGCTCTAAATCAGCATGCGTTCTTCCTGCGATAGGAGTCCCTACAATAATATCCTCTTGACCACTATATTTTGCTAATAGTGTTGTATATGCCGCTAATAAGACCATATTCAATGTCGTTCCTGTTTGTTTTTCTATCTCTTTTAATCCGTCACTAATTTGTTTGTCAATTGTAAATTCTACTATGTCTCCCTCGTAGCTTCGTACCGATGGTCTCTCATAATCGATTGGTAGCTCTAACTCTGGAATTTCCCCCTCAAACATATTCAGCCAATACGCTTCCTGTTTTCTCATTCGTTCACTTTGCATTTCACTTTGTTGCCAAACTGCGTAATCCTTATACTGGATTCGAAGCGGTGGCTGTGACTCACCTTCATACAACTGAATAAATTCCTTGATGATAAGATTTGTTGAGACACCATCAGAAATAATATGATGTATATCAAACAACAACACATGGTAATCCTTACGAATTTCAATTAATCCAACTCGCAATAACGGTACCTCTTGCAAATTAAATGGACGTACGAAACGATCGATATGTGTATCTATCTCCTCTTTTTCAGCTTGTATCTTTTCGAGAGAAAACATCACTTCAGAATGTATGTGCTGCACGGGTTCTCCCTGAATCATCTCAAAACTTGTCCGTAATGACTCATGACGTTGAATTAAGTTTCGGAATGCTTCTTCTACACGAGCAGAATCAAGTTCTCCTTCCACAATCATTACACCCGGCATATTGTAACTTAACTCTCCACCTTCTAATTGACTCAAAATGTACATACGCTTTTGTGTCGAAGAGACTGGATAATACGTTCTTCTTGGTGTCACTGGAATAGACAAGTAAGTCTGTTCCTCACTACCAGTAATAAATTCAGCCATTTGTTCAACTGTCTGATATCGGAAGACATCTCTTAACGTAACATTGACGTTCATCTGTTTATAAATCTTAGATACGAGTGTAGTCGCTCTTAATGAATGCCCACCTACATCAAAGAAATTATCTTTTATCCCAATTTTAAGATCTCCAAGAATGCTCTTCCATATATCAACTAAATGCTCTTCTATTTCTGTTCGAGGTTTGACATATTTATTGTTCGTTAACTTGCTTTCCTCGACAGCAGGTAATGCCTTGCGATTAATCTTCCCATTTGGTGTTAATGGCATTTGCATAAGCTGTATAAAGTAAGAGGGAATCATATACTTAGGTAGCTCATCAGATAGGATTTCTCTTAAACTTTCTGTATCAATCTCTTTATCTGCTACAAAATACGCACACAAACTCTTTTGTCCACTTTCATCTTCAAGTGCGATTACAATTGTTTCTTGAACTGCGTCTATCTTCAATAATTGTGATTCTATCTCACCAAGTTCAATTCGATAACCCCGAATTTTCACCTGATGATCAACCCGGCCTAGATATTCAATATTTCCATCTGGTAACAGACGAGCTAAGTCTCCTGTTCTATACATTTTTTTCCCTAAATCAAATGGATTATTTACAAATTTCTCTGCCGTTAATTGAGAGCGGTTAAGATAACCTCTTGCCAATCCAACTCCTGCAATACACAACTCTCCTGGTACCCCAATTGGTTGTAAATGACCTTTAGTATCAACCACATACAGTTGAATATTGTCAATTGGTTTACCAATTGGTATCTGTTCTAAAGTTTCTTCCAATGGACAATCGAAGTATGAAACGTCAATCGTTGCTTCAGTCGGTCCATATAAATTGATTAGTCTCGTCTCATTATGCATACCCAGTAACTTGTTAAATCGTTTTACATGTTGCACTTGGAGTGCTTCACCACTAGCAAATACTTGACGCAAACTTTGCGTGCAATTCACTTCCTCAACATTCTGCACATAATCTAGAAAAACAGATAGCATAGAAGGTACAAAATGCATGGTCGTAACATGATTTTCCTCAATTGCTTTAATAATTAATTCTGGGTCTTTCTCATTACCCGGAGCAAGAAATACGACTTTAGCCCCTTGCGCTCCCCACCAGAACAATTCCCAAACAGATACGTCAAAACTGTATGGCGTTTTTTGTAAAATGGTGTCTGTTTCTCCGATAGGATATCTTTTTTGCATCCAGTGAATTCGGTTGACAAGTGCTTGGTGCTCTATCATAACGCCTTTTGGATTTCCTGTTGTGCCAGAAGTATAAATCACATAAGCCAATCCATTAGGGCCTACTTCCGATTTCAAGTTCGTTCCTTCTTTATGATAAGATTCCTCATCGTCCAGCAATACTATCTTCCCTACGAAAGATGTACGTTCTTGAAATTGGCCTTGCATTAATAATATAGTAGCTCCCGAATCCTCCAATATATATTGGATACGCTCTTCTGGATATTCTGGGTCAACCGGCACATAAGCGCCACCTGCTTTTAATATTCCAAGTATCCCGACAATCATTTCTAATGAACGTTCTACCATAATTCCAACTAACTGATCTTCCTTTACTCCTGCATTTCTTAATGTTCGTGCCAACTGATTTGCTCGTGCATTCAGCTCACGATACGTCAATTGCTGACCTTCGAATACCGCCGCAATATGATCTGGTGTACGCTCCACCTGTTCTTCGAACAATTGATGAATAGTCTTCTCACGTGGATATTCAGCCGCTGTATCATTGAACACTTCGAGAATCTGCATTTTCTCTTCCGCTGTTGCTAATTCCAGTTCATGTATATCAATCTGTGGGTTATTTACAACTTGTTGCATAATTTGAATCAAATGATTCCTCATTCGCTCGATACTCGCATCATCATATATATGGGCATTATATTGGAACTGCATCTGAATCTCTTTCCCAGGAATTACCATAACGTTAAAATCATAATTCGTTTGTTCAGTCATGGTTACATTCGTTATTGTTAATTCTGTTTCACTATGACTTTCTCCATGTTCCATTTGTTGTTCCACTGGGTAGTTTTCAAATACCATAATATGTGTGATTAAGTCCTGCTTTTGTTCCGTTTGTGCCTGTATTTCATACAATGGATGCGTATCATATGCATGTGAGGCTACCGCCTGCTTCTGATTCTTTTTCATTACGTCTACAAAAGATTCTTTCGCATCACAACGAATACGCACAGGAATTGTGTTAATGAATAAACCAATCATATTTTCTATACCTGGTATATCAGCTGGTCTTCCTGATACAACACTTCCAAATACAACATCCTGACTACGATTGTATTTTTGTAATAACATCCCCCATACTGTCTGCATCAAAGTATTGATAGTAACCTGATTTTCACTAGCTACCTGTTTTAGTCTTTCCGTCAATTCTTTATCAAGATCGTAGGTTAAGTGTTTCAAAATATATCTTTCATCTCTCACAGAAGAAGTAACTTTTGGCAACTGCGTTTGCCCTTCATACCCACCTAAATAATCATTCCAATATTTAGATGACTCTTCTTGATCTTGTGCTTCTAACCATTCAATATAGTCACTATATGGCGTTACCACAGACAATTCAGGTTCTCTTTGTTGTTGAATTGCATAGTAAATTTCGAAGATTTCCTGTGTCACCAGTGGCATGCACCAACCATCCATTAGGATATGATGGAAACTCCAAATAACATGGTATGTTTGCTCCTCAGTACGTAAAATTGTCATACGCATTAATGCATCTTCAGCAAGATTAAATCCTCTTTCTTTATCTTCAGTCGTATACTTCTTCACCCAATCTTCACGTGATGACTCTTCCATTTCATGAAGATCTTCATAATGAAGATCAATTTTTCTATTTCGGTATACGATTTGTAACGGCTCATCATTCCAAGCACTCACAAAGTTAGTTCGTAATATAGCATGTCTTTGCACTAATTGTTCTAAACTTTGAGCGAACGCCTTTAGATTCATACTACCCTGCACATTAAACGTTGCTTGTTCAAAATAAGCTTCCGATTGCGGATTCATCAAGCTATGAAATAGCATACCTTTCTGCATTGGAGTTAACGGATACACATCTTCAATTTCGCCTATGTGCTTGGTTTCCTGTACAATACGATCTAATGCTTCAATCGTCATCCCTTTGAATGTGATATCACTTGGTGTGAGCTCCGCTCGCTCTTTCGTTACACAATGTTCAATGACTTCTTGTAGGCTCGCTTGTAGCCCATTCGCCAATTGCTCTATTGTTTCTCTTTGGTATTGCTTTTTACTGTAGTTAATTCCTAGTGATAAATTCCCACCAGATATCATTCCATTAATATCCAGAACATACGATCTTTCATGATTCTTATTCTCGAAATCACCACTCGAATAAGAGGACATCTGCATCGTAGTATTCTCTAAGTCTTGATCAAACTGCCCCAGATAGTTGAAGCTAACCTCTGGCTTCAATGTAAACATCTGCTTTTCTTGATTTTCAGATAGATATTTTAAAAGACCATATCCAATCCCTTTATTCGGAATGTGGCGTAATCCTTCTTTAATATTCTTAATCTGGTGAGAGATATCGCTTGCTGCTTCAATCGGTAGGACTACTGGATATTGACTCGTAAACCAGCCTACTGTACGAGTGATATCGAGATCAGAAAGAATAGATTCTCGTCCATGTCCTTCCAGATTTACAACAATGTTTTCCATTCCTGTCCATTTGTGAATCGCCATTCCTAAAGCTGTTAACAATAAATCATTGATTTCAGTGTTATATGCCCGGTTTGTTTGTTTTAATAACTGCTCCGTTTCAGAGGCTGTCCATTGGACCGTGATGACTTCACTATCCTTTATCAAACCACAATCTTGTTCCTCATCTTTCGGCAACAATCCCGTTGGGATTTGTTCGATTTCATTCCAATATTCGCGCTCTTTCTCCATCTCTGGACTGTTGGTGTAAAGAGATAATTGTTCTGCCCATAATTGGAAAGAATCTGTTTTTTGTGGTAATTGAATATCCTCTCCGTTTACCGCCTGATCGTACCCTGCCTCAATATCTTCCAGCAATATTCGCCAAGAAACGCCATCCACTACTAAATGATGGATAACCATCAACAAATGATCGCCTTCTTCACATTGGAACAAGCCCAGTTTCATTAACGGTCCTTCACTTAAATCAATGCTACTTTGCATCGTATTTACAGCCTCTTCAATCGCTGAATCCGGATTGCTATTTCCTGTGAGATCCATCACTTCCAGACTGAATAATTCTTCTTCCTCTATTCCTCGGTTCCATGCCTCGTACACTTGTTCTGTTTGACGGAATACCATCCGCAGCGCATCATGATGCTCAGTAATTTTTTGCATAGTCTTACGAAGAGCTGATACATCAAACCTTTGTTTCCGATATAACATAAACGCTTGGTTAAAGTGATGCGGAGCTGTCACCTCACGGTCAAAAAACCAATGCTGAATTGGTGTTAATGTAACCTCGCCTGTTACTTCGCCTTGTTCAGCAACTCGCGTTATTTTCTCCACATATGGGCTTAAAGACGCTACAGTCGAATATTTGAATAAGTTTTGCATATCTATTCGATAACCAGCTTGATACAATCTCGAGGAGACTTGGATAGATTTAATTGAGTCGCCTCCCAAGTCAAAGAAATTATCCAATACCCCAATTTGCGGAACACCAAGTACCGTTTGCCAAATCGAAACTAGTATTTCTTCTACCGGGGTTTGTGGCGCAACATACTCTGCATCTGTTTGTAGATTTTGTTCTGGCGCAGGTAACGCTTTGCGATCAACTTTTCCATTTGTAGTCAAGGGTAGTGTTTCTAATTTAATGAATACAGAAGGTATCATATAATCTGGCAATTTCTCTTTCATAAAGGAACGCAATTCATTGATAGAAATTTCTTGATTTAGTACAGGAACGATATAAGCAACTAAACGCTTATCATGATCCTCATCTTCATGTACGGTTAATACTACTTCGCGAATGATTGGAAAGGCACTAATAACCGATTCAATTTCGCCTAATTCCATTCGGAATCCTCGAATTTTAACTTGCTGATCTATACGTCCTAAATATTCAAGTTCACCATTTGTTGTATAGCGTGCTAAATCACCACTTTTATAAAGTTTAGATTTAGAATTAGGACTATACGGATTGGAAATGAATCGTTCTTGGGTTAAATCCAATCGATTTAAATAACCTCTTGTGACCCCATGGCCACCAACATACATCTCACCTACAACACCATCTGGAACTGGTTTTAAATTTTGATCTAAAACATATACATTTAAGTCAGGAATAGGAATTCCAATTATACTTCCTTGCGGATTTCGAACATCTTCCCATGAAAGTGGTCGATAGGTAACATGAACTGTTGTTTCTGTGATACCATACATATTTACTAACAATGGATATTGATCTCCATGACGTTCATACCAAGGTTGTAAACTAGCCAAATCTAATGCTTCTCCACCAAAGATAACATAACGAAGATTTAGCTCCCTACTATTATGCTTTTCGTCCTCTTGCATAAGTTGGCGGAAAGCAGAAGGTGTCTGATTAAGTACCGTAACTTTTTCTTTACAAAGTAATTCATAAAATACTTCAGGAGATCGACTCACCATATATGGCACAACTACAAGACGGCCTCCATACAACAACGCTCCCCATAACTCCCATACAGAAAAGTCAAATGCAAATGAATGGAACATTGACCAAACATCTTGATTACTAAAGTTATACCATTTCTCTGTCGATAAAAAGAGTCGAACTACATTACCATGTTCTACCATTGTTCCCTTTGGTTTACCAGTGGAACCTGAAGTGTAAATAATATATGCTAGGTTTTCTGGAGTGACATTACTAATCGTATTCTCCATACTCTCCTGAGTAATGAATGTCCAATCCTTATCTAATAAAACTAGTTTCGTATTATGCTTTGGAAGGTTAGATACGATATTGCCTTGGCTAATTAAAATTGGAACTTCTGAATCCTCTAACATATATGCAATTCTATCTTGTGGATATGCAGGATCAATGGGTACATAAGCTCCGCCCGCTTTAAGAATACCTAAAATGCTAATAATCATTTCCATAGAACGCTCTAAATAAACGCCCACTTTTGTCTCTGGCCCTACCTTATTTTTTTGTAAAAAATGCGCTAGTTGATTACTACGACTATTCAGCTCACTGTATGTTAAACGTTGATCTTCAAATACCACAGCCATAGCATCAGGTGTACGTTCTACCTGTTCTTCGAACAATTGATATACTGTCTTTTCATGTGGAAATTCAGAAGAAGTATTGTTAAATTCATTCAATAACTGTTTCGTTTCATATTCATTAATTAGAGATACTTCAGCTATTTTTTCAAAAGGATGATTCATGATATGTTCCGCAATTACGAATACATGTCTGAATAGTGCATCAATATACTTTTCATCAAATAGACAAGTGCGATAATCAGCATATATCTCTAAATATCCCTCATCTATTCTTTCAACTACATGAATAAGAAGGTCATTCACTTCATTTCCACAAAAAGTACTTTTCATGTCCATTTTAGTACCATCCATATCTACCATATTCCTAAATGGACGATATTCCATAGCAATACTAAAGAGTCGACCAAGATCTGGCATAGAATGTATTTGTCTAACATCTTTAATCAACTGATTATATGGATATTTCTGGTGTCGAAGGATTTTTATTTGCTCCTTCGATACTTGTTGCAAAAATGAAATTATATCATCTTCAGGATCTAAAGAAACTTTAACAGCCACCGTACTAGTGAACATTCCCACTGTTTCTTTTTCTTGTCTTGTGGTCCGGTTGGCATAATTTGTTCCAATAATAAGATCTTTTTCATTTGTGACTTTATTTATATACATATATAAAGCACCTAAGAAAAATGTAAATATACTAATTTTATTTTCTTTGCAAAACGCTCTTACTTTGTGATAAAAATCCACACTTATTTCTAAGACTTTTCTTTCCGCAGCTGTACTCGCTAATAAAGGGTTATAAGGTTTCAATTCGGTGAAATCTGGAAGAGATTGAAACTTTTCTAGCCAAAATGCTTTGTCTTTTTGAAAACGTGCTGACTTTTCATACTCTTCTTCCGCTTGCATATAATCTAGATACGAATGTTTTTTATACGTATCTAAAAAAGTTCCTTTTACCATATCAGCATAATTTTGATTCACATCTTCAACAATCTGAGCCAAAGAAATTCCATCGCATATAATGTGATGAATTTTAATATGATAGCCATATTCCTCATCATTAATTTTAAATATCGTAATTTTATACAATTCAGAATCATACAGCTTCATAGAAGTTCTATTATGAGAATCTAGCCAATTTTCTACATCATCTCGTGTTGATGTTTCAGAGAAATCGATATAATCTACTTCTTTATATGTATATGGTTCAACATACTGCTTCGCTTCACCATTCTCAAAAGTTAATTTTATTCGAAAAGCATCATTTTCTTTAATAACAGATTGAAAAGATTGTTGCAAAACATCTATATCTATCTGTTTTTGCATCTTTACTGTTCCTGAGAGGATACAGGCATTTGTGTTCGGATAAAGTAATTCTGTATACCATATTCTGTTTTGTGCTTGAGTTAAAGGCAATAATTCAGTCGTTTTTGTTTTCATTTTTTCTCCACCTTCAATATATGATTTGAATTATTTAAGCAATAGAATGAATGTTAATACATTACCTTCCCTTTTTCTAAACCTGTTACGGACATTTTTCTTTTAATTCAGTTTTATTTATTTTCTGTATTTTCAAAAAAAAAATAACGTTATATTACAGTTTTCGTTATATAATCACAACTAAGAAAAATGTCGAATATTCAATGGGAATTTTTTTTGGATTTCTTATTGGACATCCAGAGCTCCTTCTGATGGAGGTGGTGCTGGATTATGAATCCCTTCACGCATAATAAAATGATTGATATCCGCTTTTAAATCATTAAAAGTTTCACCAGGTCCTATAGGTACCCATACTCCGCCTATTTCTACTGTTTTGAGTGCTGTACTCACCTCCCTTCTCCGACAAGCTACCATCACTTGTGTTTTTTTCGCCTTCGTTCAGCTATTTGCACCAGAACCAGCCTAATGGGCATGTGCCCTAACCTTCCTTTGTATAAATCTTCATACCCATCAAGCTAATATTTGGAGAACCTCCCATAACGAAAATTTTACCTTTTTGGCCTCACCATATCCAAAAAAGAAAATTGTACGTGTAGACACAAATTTTACTGAAAGTTTATATTTATATAAGGATTTATTGCTTTATCAAGTTACTTTTAAGATTTATCTATATATAAAAGATGATTTTTATTCATCTTGAACGATTTGAATTGGATATAAAATGTTATGAGTTCTATAATTATTTTCGTTGTGTTTGAACTAAAACCTATATTACATAAAAATTCGTTGAGCAACTTCTATAATTGCAGCAACACTGGATAATAATACGAAACCACCTAGGCAAGACATAACAACAATTTGATTGAATAATAAATCTTGATTTTTTTCCATGAGAATTCGCCCCTTTATCATATTTTTTAGGTTTGATTGATTATCTACTATTAGTTTATATGGAACCTGATATTAGAACCATCGAAGTATATAACAAGTCACTTACATTATTGTAAGGAACCTTACAGAATTGTAAAAAAACGCTATTCCATTGTAAGAATAGCGTTTTTTTACAATTTAGGGAGGAGTTTGTTTTATTAGCTTAATAGCATTGGGTTGCCAACAAAACCCCAAAAACCCCCAATTTTTTTCAGAGTAAGTTGGGGGTTTTTGAACCAGAAAGGTATATTTTTAACTATAAAAACTATGACAAAATTTATCCGGTTTACCTTTTTGCTTACTTACTAAATTCAGCAAGTAAAATATTTTTAAAGTTAGCTTTACCCATACTGTTCAAATTGACGGCCAACGTATGCTTACCTCCAAGTGTACCCCCAACAAGAGTAACAAATCCTGGAATGCTACCTGTGTGTCCCCATATCGAGACACCGTTTGGAAGCTTAGTTTCATAGATTCCAAGACCATATCCGCTGATTTCAACACTTCCTGTAGGAACTGTAGTAAGCATTTGTTTTAATTGCTGTTCCTTCAGTAATTTGCCACTGAGTAAGTAAGAGAAGAATTTGTTTAAGTCGTCAGCAGTAGAAATCATATCTCCAGCCGAGCTAGCTATACTTGGGTTATAATAAGTAACGTCTTTTAGCTCACTCGCTCCGTCTGGTTGGAAATATCCACGGGCATGCTGGGTGCCTGGAATAACGCTTGAATTGCCAGGTAGGAATGTATTCGACAATTCAAGCGGTTCAATAATCCGATTTTCAATTTCTTCCGCATAGCTGTTCCCGGTTACTTTCTCAATAAGGATACCCAGTAATACGTATCCTGTGTCTGAATAAGACCAGCCCTTTCCTGGGGCAAAGTCTGGAGGCAGAGAAAGCCCAATCTTCACTATTTCTTCAGCGGTATATGTTTTTTTTGTATTCATCATATCAGCGTCTTTTGACCTTAAGTATTCAGCGATACCACTTGTATGGTTCAATATCTGCCGGATAGTAATCTGGTTACCATCATATCCGTTTCCTTGAACAACACCAGGCAACCATTTTTCGATGGAGTCGTCTAGATTCAGGCGGCTCTCTCCAGCTAATTGAAGTACAACTGATGCGGTGAACGTCTTCGTCACGCTGCCGATGCGAAAGCGACAATCTGTTTTCATTGGTTTCTTGGTGCTCAGATTTGCTACTCCAGCGGCATAACCCCACGTTTTTCCATCATCGGAAGTTTTAGCAAGTATCCCCGGGAATCCAAGATGCAATGTATCCCGCATTGCTTGCTTGACGGAATTACGATCTCGTTGAGTGCTTGTGTGTGACGAACTAGATACATTTTGAGTGGGCTCTGCTTTTACAATTGAGGTTGGTGTTGTGTATAACAGGGAACTTCCAGCTATTAAAAGGGCCAGACTTGCAAATGTAATTTGACTACGTGTTTTCATAAGGCATTCCTCTCCTCTATTCATATTGTATAGGTGGTTGCTTGCTGTTTCATATTAACCCCACAGCTATCCTCTCCACTAATGACAAAGGGTCAACATTGAATTCGTAATCATCTTCATAATTATTATTTTTACAAACGCCATTCTGTCCTAACAAACGGTAAATCCCTCTTTTTTCACATGCATGTTAATCCTAGGAATTATTTCTTTTCCTTGAAAAAACTCGTGTTAACTGGTTTGTTTTTCATATATAAGTCATATCTGTTCCGCCTTTCACGCCTCTTTATATTTTTATTGTACACAATGAAAATCTCTTTTTCCTTATCTATTCCTTACAAATTCCTTACGTTCAAAATAGCTTCTATAATAGGGTAGAAGGAGCATCTGTGCCGGAAAGTTCAAAGTATTTTCCAATAAATATATGAATCAAAAAGAAACACAGAGGTTTTTCACTTCTATGTTTCTTTTTTTCTCCCTTTAAATATTAAAGATTCGGTTTACTCTTAACAGAGTGAATTCCGGCTCTTTTCTAATGTGATTTTTCTTCTTGCGATATAACACAAATGACATTGCGCTGCATGAAACACTCCTAACGTTGTTAAAATCACTTGTTTCTAATTAGAAATGTATTTAACCTAGAGGGGGACTCCATATCCATCAGCTTAAGAAAAATAAAAGCCCTCAAAACGAAAAGATGAGCTGACTTCTCAAAGTAACTACCTGTAGAAAAAGAAAATGTTCATTTAGGGGGTATATTTAAATCTTAGCTTGATGGACATGTATGGTGCCCCCTTTTTACAGTTATTTACGAGAGCTCGGCTCCTTTTGGGGAACAATTGTTTATACGAATGCACGGTGCCCCTTAGATAAAATTTCTTATGTAAAATAACCATAAGTAGGTATCTATAACAGCCTTTAATATCACATTTTCTTGTTCAATTGTCGAGCGGTACATCAACCGCATACACACTAACCTTTCATTCTACCTACAGACATAGATTGCATCATTAATTTAAACAAATAGAAATGAGCGTCAAAAACGAAAACGCAGCGGTCTTGTGAGGACCTTGCTGCGTTTAATTTTCGGATGAAACTGTTACGATTACATTAGGCTAAAACATGGATTACGATGCACGTTTTTAGCAACAAAACCAAAATCTATAGCATGATTTAAAACTAGATTGAACCAACTTAACTAGATAACATAACATAAAATAACAATGCAGCTGCCTCTTGTCGTTTCATTATTTGTTTCGATAAATAATCTGCTGATCCATCTTCATTATATATAACCTCAGGTCCAACTAAACGATGACCTACAATGTTTTTGACAGACTCTATTGCCCAATTATCAGTTTCTCCCTTCAAGGTAGCATCTGCAGGGGGTGCTCCTAACATTTTTAAATACTGCCAAGCAATCCAGGCTGCTTCTTGTCTAGTAATGGAACGGTCTGGATAAAATTCTTCCCCTTCTCTTTCGTATAAAATACCAAGTTCATAAAGCTTTTGAATATGAGCTGCATACTGATGGCCTTTTACATCAGAAAATACAGGATCTTTTTTTGAAGGTGGTGCAATGTAAGCAATTTGAGACAGCCAATATGAAAATTCTCCACGTGTCAGTGGGGCTTGAGGAACAAAATTCCCCTCTCTATTTGCTGTTAATATTTCATATTGGTGTAAAGGATCTATAAATTTAGCGTATGGATGATTTTCCTCTACATCTTGAAATCTCTGAGGATCACTTAGTTTGACTGCTGAACTACCAGAGTTCCAGTGTATCATTTCTTTTACATTTCCGTCCTTATGAAGTTTAAACGCCATATAATTACCTTTTTCATCTTCAAATAATAATGGATCTACTTGTTTTAATTCCTGTTTACCATATAATCTATCGTTTACAAATAACTTTCCTTCATTTATTTTCACATGTGTAATAAAGTTTTTTAGCCGTAAATCACGGTAAACGCCTTCAAATTTCTTTAACTCTTCTTCACTAGGTTTTAAATACTCTGGCTTTATTTTGTTTGGAAAATAGTGATTCATAAATTCATCAAATAGTTTAATAGGAAGTGATGATCCATCTTTATTTGTAACTACAAAAACTCCAATTTTATGTTCAGGTATTAGCCACATTAAAGATGAAAACCCCGGTATATTTCCGCCTTTTCCAAAAACATATTGACCATTATGACTTTGCGGTGAAAAGAATTCAAATCCATATGTCATATTTGGATATTTTGGATGTAACGCAAACTTTGTTTTTTGCATATCTTGAACCGTTTCTGTTTTTAGTATTTGGTTATTTTTAAATTTACCACCATTCAATTGAGCAATCATAAAATTAGCTACATCACTTCCTGTAGAAAACATACTCCCTTGGGGCATGTCTGTTGGTCTTGTTTGATAAAATGGGATAGCATCACCTTTTTCATCGTATCCTGTTGCAAGCTTATCTTTGATAAAATTGGTCATCACAAAACTACTATTATGCATCTCTAAAGGGTAAAAGATATTTTTAGCCATATATTTATAAAAAGGTGTGTTTGTCAAATTTTGAACAATATACCCTTGAAGCATAGAAGCAAAATTATCATATGTATACGTATCTCCTGGCTTTCTTACTACTGTGGGCATATTTTCTTCTACATAATCTTTAAGTTTTGTATAATCATTAGCTTGGTAATGAATATCCCCTAGTCTAGGATCTACGTAATCAAACCCTGTTGTATGGGTAAGTAAATGTTGCATTGTAACTGGTTCACCCATGTTATTTTGGTACTTTAATCCCCCCATATAATTTACTATATCTTTATTTAAATCGATTTTTCCTTGTTCAACTAATTGCATGACAGCACTAGCAGTAAAAACCTTTGATACTGACGCTAATCGAAAAACTGTTTTTTGGGGATCGATGGGAATATTATCTTCTTTATTGGAAAAACCGTACCCTTTTTGAAATAGAATTCGATCATCTTTGACAACCACGATTGCTACACCAGGTGCATTTTCTGCTTCCATTTTCTCTGGAATTATTTTATTGGTGAATGCTTCTACATCTTTAGTATTTAATGCTATAGAAGAAACTGTTTCAGCCTTTGAATTATTACTAACCAAAAAGGCTAACAAGAAACATATACTTATAACTACTAACCTTCGAAAATGATTATTAATTCTATTACTCCTTCTTTCCAAATTAATTCCCCCTTTAAATCTGGATTTTTTGATTATTTTTTCAATGGGCTAAAGACTGCCCTAGACAACACAACCATATTCTACCATTATTTGTTGTGTTTTTCTAATTTTATTTATATTCTGTTATTTTAATTCGTGTAGCTTTAGGATAAAATACAATGAATCATCAACCTTACTTATAGGATTGCTGTTAAAAACTAAGTAATAATTGTACAATATAATCTTTTTGTCTCTAATCCCTTGAAACGACAAGTGGTTAATAACCCTTGTTTCTCTAAAACTGGATACCAACTTCAGAGAAGCATAGTCTTGCACAAAAAAAGGAAACATAAATCTGCATTTTATGCAAAATTATGCTTCCTGTCATAAGTACTACTCTCATTCCCACTTATATCACTATAAAATTTACTTATTTAAAATTGGTTTCCATAATGACAAAGCAAATATCCAATTTGGATCCCCGTTTCCTTGATAGCTTTGAACAGCCTCGTATACCTTACCTTCATGCTCTACTTTATCGCCTTTTTCATATGCTTTATTAGGATCTCATTTCTCGTAAGATGTCCCTTGTTCTTTCGTAGTAATAGACACAATATTACTCTTAACTGATTCATTTCCTGCTAAATCAACTGCCGTTACCGCATACTTATAAGTAGTATTTACTTGCAAATTTTTGTCTAGAAAAGATGTAGGATTTGCTGTTCCAATTTTAATCATAGTTCCAGCAGTTTCTCTATATATAACATAATGGTCAACACCTACATTATCTTCAGATGGGCTCCACATTAAATCAACACTTGTTGCCGTCGTACCCATACTATGTAATCCCTTAGGTTGAGTTGGTGCTTCTGTATCTGGAGTCTCATCCGTAGTCTTGGCAACTAATGTTTTACTTTCCTTAGATTTGTTACCTGCAGTATCTAACGCCTTTACTGTATAGGTATATTCTGTATTAGGTTTTAATCGTTTATCAACAAAGGTTGTACCTGGTACTGTATCAATTACCTCTCCATTACGTAATACCTGATACTCCTTTACTCCTACGTTATCAGTAGAAGGATCCCACTGTAGCTCTACACTATTTGCAGTAATTTTCAGCGTCTGTAACCTTGATGGTTGGCTTGGTACTTCTGTATCTGGAGTTTCATTATTCACTAGATTCACATCAATTACATTATAAAAAGCATTTGACGTATCTGCTACATCCCATACCGCTAAAATGACATGATAACCACTACGATCAGTTGGTACATTAATGGTATGTGTTAAATTATTTGATGCTGCAGAACCGTCATGATTAACAGTTCCAATCGGCTCAAGATCAGCACGTGTTAGTGGTTTATTAGGATTCCAACCTTTTTTAGTGATGTAATAATGCCATTTACTTGTTGAATGTGCTGCTGTATATTTCCATGTAAATGTATTTGGTCCGCCTTTAATTGTATTCTTAAACCAACGATCTGATGTTTGTTGGTCAAGAATTCCACCAAATAGGCCACCAGCAGAAGCAATTTTTCCATCGATTGGCCCCCCCTCTGGAAATCCTTTAGGCGCTTCCAGACTTTGAGGCTCATACATTACATTTCCACAATTTAAGTTAAGTGACCCATAATTCTGACTACATAAAGCAGTACGGCTACCCGGTTTTTCAACAAATCCATGAGCATACGCACTTTCAGGAATCAGTGTAATTGTCATAACTCCAGCTGCTAATATGCAAGCACTTATCCCTTTTTTACTTTTATTCAACTGTGCAAATTTAGATGTTAATTTCATATTCATTCTTATACCCCCTATATTTTGTGTACGCTAATATAATAGCAATATAGGAATAATCAAACAAATTAACTATAAATATACTAATAGGCCAAGGATATAAACACGTTTACGTTCCATAAATAGGCTAATATGGAGCTAAATAAAATAAATACGCATTATTTATGTGACATTTTGTATCAACAATGAATAATGAAAGCACAAAGATTCACAAAACCTTCAAATATATATAAATCCCTTTATAATATTTATATATTAATTCATTATAAATTTAATATATAAATCAAGTGATTATCCACTATTTGAGTCTGCTTTATACTCTTTTAATGCTTCTTTCCAATGTCTTAACGGTATCAATCCATTTAGAATAATGCATTCTTTACTTAACACTGAATATTTAGCCCTATTAGATGTTCATGGGAATTCTTCTGTCGTTATAAGCACATTTATTTATTTTATTTAAAATTGAGATGTTTATCAGTATTCCCATTGCTATTAAATTAGCCATTAAAGAACTTCCCCCAAAACTAATAAATGGAAGTGGTGTACCTGTAAGGGAAAGAATCCCCGTAACGCCTCCTAAATTAACAATAGATTGCAGACCTATCATACTCCCAATTCCTATTGCTATTAGACTTCCGAATGGGTCTTTACACTCTTGAGCAATTTTATAAGAGCGAAGTACTATGCCTAATATGCCAATTAATATGACGAGTACCCCTATAATACCAAGTTCCTCAGATACAATTGCCATGATAAAATCTGTATGGGGCGCGGGTAAAAAACCTCGCTTTTGAATGCTATTTCCAAATCCAGGCCCACTAATCCCTCCAGATCCAATGGCAATAAAAGAGTTCACAAGTTGGTAACCATCCCCTTTTACATCAATACATGTCTCCTGACGCTTATATTACTGAAAAGTAATGAAGATAAATAAAATTCAAATCGAAAATCTTCCAGATAATTCCTGGAAATTTCAACTTGATTATCTCTCATTGTCAATATAACCTATAACTTGTACAAAAGATAAATTTCAAAATTACTATTTTCACGTTAAATAAAAAACACAACATATAATTTGTTTATACTGCAAATAAAATATGTCTCTGTTAGGTGAGGCTCCTGTATAGAGAAACGCTGCTACCCAAAAATGTCGAGAGACGCCAATGGGTCAACTGGAACGGTCGGATTAAGGCCCTTCTTAATGTAGCTGGTTTTAAACCTATGCTGTACAGTGCTAAAACCCAATGAGGGGGACTTCTACGATAAAATGACTTGTTTAGCTTTTTCTTAACCAGGTTTGTTTGTATCTAAAAGGCCTTTACTCATATGAGCAAAGGCCTTTTTAATGTGAATGTAGTTTCAAAATATAATACCAAAAGAAAGGGTGAATCTCTATGAAAAAAATTGGTTCTATCAAAACAAAATAAAAGTTGTTTTGGATACATTATTTATTATTTTCATTTTGGGAGGAACGTATATATACTCTTAATTCAATAATTTTAGTGATAAAACATATCGTGAACTCGAAAGAGGACGAAAATCTATGAAAAGAGAACATAAAATATTCCCTTTAAAAGATAATATTTCAATTTTAGTTATGGGGGAGGACAATAGCGAAACCAGAGCAGAGGAATATGAAAAAAATGCAAGATCAGATGCATTAATGCTTGCTACCATTAATAAAGATAATGCTTCAATTAATTTAGTAAGCATTCCCCGTGATACTAGAGTCTATCTCCCGATGAAAGAAAAGGAAGATAAAATTGCACATGCACATGTCTTTAGTCGTATAGATGGTACAATAGATACTGTTGAAAAGTTCTTGGATGTTCCTGTTGATTATTATATTAAATTTTGATTCATTCTTCGCACTTATTGATACGATTGGAGGGATTGATGTAGATGTTCCCGTTACGTTTACAGAACAGGATAGCCAAGATCAAGCTGATGCTATTCATTTAGAAAAAGGCTATCAGCTAAATGGTGAACAAGCCTTAGCACTCACTAGAACACGCCATATTGATAATGATTTTATACAACAAATAAAATGTACTGATAAATATATAAATGGTATATATTATGCGCAACCTGATGTAGAAAGTGTCCGAAAAATTTCAAAAGATTTAAAACAAGAATTACAAAAAAATAAGGTTTTTACTATAAAAATCTATTTCATGTTAAACAGCTTTTGATAAGTAAAAAGGACAGATTGATTTATAGAATTAACCTGTCTTTGTTTCGATTATTTTCCCCTTTCTATATGTGCAGACTGATTGTAACAAACCTTTGACTTACACCAAATGAATTTCATCTCCCACTTTCATTGGGTTTCGTCCTTCATATTTAGAAGTGAGACGATTCCCTCAGATAAATGAACATAAAAATACCTTACATGTGTATATTTGTGTGGATTGAAACGTCATCTCAACAATTTCTCAACATTTTTTCATGGACAATGGCACATTTTCACAACACCGTTAATATCTTAATATTAAATAGCAAAAGGAGGTATTAAAAATGTCTTGGTTAGTTATTTTTGGGATTATTTTTTTATTAAGCGTAAGTTGTTTTGAGTCTCATAATATTCATATCATTTTTAAAATCGATTCTAATAAAAAACCTATGGCAAGTTGGTCTTTTGTTAATAACATAAATCTCCAAACATTTAAAGAGTTATTAACAAAAAGAAATAAGAATATTAAAAGTTTTATTCTAGGTGAACTGTTCATTCCTTTACATTTATTTAATAGAGTACTAAGCAAAACAATCATTTTCCTAATACTATTCTTTTATTCTCAATACTTGAATTAAATACATTAAATAATCTTTTAAGCATGAGTTACCTAGAATATCAAAACAAGGGACCTTCTATTATGAAGGTCCTATCTACATACCACTCTGAATAAAATAAATTCGTGAATTTGTTCATATAAATATTACAACGTATTTAACGAGGGGTTAAATGGACTGAGGATATTGTGTTAAGAATATGGATGTGAATAGTAATTTAAAGCGTAAAGAACAAAAACACATAAAATTGGTGTTTCACGCCTTCACTTTTTTGAGGAAGAGATATTCTGTCGGAACATGATAAAACGATATTCGCCCTTCCTTTCTCCCCTATTACTACTATGTACAATAAAAGAACGAAAGTACTGTATGAATAAAACCACAACTGTAATAATGAATAATCTTTGTTTCAAAATAATTTATTCTATTATTTTTTATATAATAATGTACAGAAACAGATTAATAAATTATATTATTTTTGATGTTGCTTTAGAATAAAGTTTGATCAAATTGATACTAATAACTTTAATAAATGAACAAAAGAAAAGAGCGTGTTTTGAAAAAAGGTTGATCAAAACAAACTCTTAATATATCCCGATAAATCACTCTTTTATAAAAAAGATTGATCATTTCTGTTATCCTTATTCAATTAAAGCGCCCTATAATTGAATAACTGATGGTTTTCTTACAGTAAGTTTACGAAGTTCACAGTAAATTAGTAAAGTAAAGAAGAGAATATCCAAATTAACATTCTCTTCTTGAGGTTTACCCGTTTAAAAAGAAGGTAAGTTATCTAAGTTATTTTCTTTAATACCATCGGGTTCACTACGTATAATATCCCTACCATACTTATGAAGTACGTCCACATGAGCTAATTTTCCTGATTTTGCTTCATCAAGAGCAGTAATATAATCTAATTCTCTTCCACTACTTGTTTTAAAAGCAATAATATCATCCTCATCATTTTTACGAACTGCAACAATTTGTTCTACTCCTGAATCGACTTCCCGGGCTACTTCCAATTGAGCTTGGTCTTCCCCTTGTTGTAAGTATTCATTATAAATTTTTTGAAAGTCTTTTTTATCCATAAAATCCACCTCCAAAACATTTTATTAGTATGTTCGGAAGCTATTAGTTTTATGTACTATGTTCCTTAACAAATGTATTGTTTTTACAGTTTTTCATACTTCCATTCCATAAAGTTCGAGTACAATTCTTGCTACAGAATTGCGCCTGATAGTTGAAGAGTGAAATTAAAACTTATCCCTAGGTGATCCGTTCTCAAATTCAAATTTAGCTGTCTGTGCAAAATTCAGACCCTTAGCGAGCCACGAAAACCCCTGGCGGCATAGTAGGATTCTGCTCCATTGTGATACACGAAGACGTGCCCGAAGCGACAATCGCAAAAAAGGGCACCACCGAGTTCTCTAATATCAGAGGGTGTTTGTACCCAACTCGACGTTTTCATATCGAAATTTTCAAGTTTTTGCAACGCCCGATATTGTTCTTCCGTTAATAGTTCAATGCCCATGGCAGTTGCCATATCAATAGCGTCATTTTCTGGTTTATGTTTTTTTCTTGACTCTAGCCCTTCACGATCATAACAAACACTTCTGCGACCTTTAGGACTTTCCGCTGAACGATCATAAAAAATGTATTCGCCCTTCTCTTTATCATGACCAACTACATCCGGTTCACCGCCAGTTATTTCCATTTCATTGAGCGACCACAGTTTTTCAGTATTAGCATCCAGCTTTGCTTGGACTTTAGCCTATTCAAGACCTTTATGGCGGTTCATGTTTTTCTCAAAACGGGCTTTCAATGTTCTGAGTAATTCTTCACGTTGTTCTAGTGACAACTCCTTTTTATTGTTGATTTTATTTCTCTTTGTCAAGTTAGTTCCCCCCTTATTGTTTTTACTCATAATAGTTTAAGTATATATAAATATTTGTTTTATAATAAATCGTTTAAATAATTATGTGAATTCAGTTTACAATAAATTATATGATTTAGTAAATTCATTTCTCCACAATCTGGCCCTTTAATTGAACAATACAACTGGGGTTTAAGGGTCAAAAGAAAAACTCTAAATTAATACAGAGTTTTATCAAATTTTTTTTATAAATTATCAAACTTTATTTCAAATCAACATTTGAGGATGAAATTTGGGTGTGTTTCATAATAGCTCTCTTACTCAAAATATTTCTGTACCTAACATTTAAAATAACCTTTGTCAAAATATTTGGCAATGCAGCTGTTAAATGCTACATAATTATAAATACTATGCTATATTCCCTTCGGACATCTCAAAAAAAAAACTGATAAAATATAGGGAATTCAGCTACACCTTGGCTTATCCATACGCATAAAGCTACTAAATCTTGTGCTTGATACTTACTTGTTCGCTGCACAAACCCCACATTTCTAGCAATATTCTGTAAGACATTTGGGGATAAAAGACTTTGAATATCCTGTGCAAATTGTTGTAATTCGTTAGATACAGACATACCAAAAACGTCATCCTTTCCTATGATTCTACAGAAAGAATAACGTATTTTTTCATTTTGGGAATATTTCTTTTTGTTAGCTTTTAGCTTGGTAATCATGCCCTATCCTTCTCTATACAGACAAGCCCCTTTTATGAACGAGTGAATTTGAAAACCTCATCAGCTGCTTTGACATACCCGCCTGCATCACGGAATGATTGACTAATTTTTTTCGCATTGTCCTTATAAATCGGATTTTGGAAAACTTCACTAACAGCTTGTTTTAGATCTTCAACTGTTAGTTGCTGAATATCTAATATAACTCCTGCTCCAAGTTCTTTTACCCGCTGGGCAACTATAGGTTGATCATTCGTCATTGGAAGCATAACTAAGGGCACTTCGAAATAAAGTGATTCGCTTGTACTATTCATGCCACAATGGCTTATAAAGACATCCGTTTGACGAAGTACGTCCAATTGAGGAACATAATTGCTAATTATAAAGTTGTCTGGTACATTTCCCAGCTGTTCTATTGTTAATTTCCGCCCTATATTAAGTACCACTTTAACATCCAAATCCTTTAAAGCTGCGAAGCATTTTTGATAAAGATCAATTTGTTTGTTTAGGATGGTCCCCATAGAAATGAAAATAACACGTTTTTCTTTTAATGTATCAATTGGAAAATCACCTAGATTCTTACTATCCATAATTGAAGGGCCGACAAAAATATAATTACCCTTGAAATTATGGCTATTTCTTTGAAAATAAGAAGAAGTAAAGACGATATTCAGATCCCCAGAGCCAGAACAGAGCAAGAAATTTTCAGGTAACAGAACTTCATATTTCTTTTCTAAGTGTTTTTTACATTTTTCTATTTCTTCCAATCCTAAAAATGCTTGTAGCATGGCCAAACTCTCTTGCTTCCGCTTCATATCACTCGTCCCTGTAAGTTCCATGTTTGATTTTATATCTTGTAAAAATGCAAACGTGGTCCAAGTGACAATAGATAATAACTTGCTTTGATGTGCAATCCATTTTCCTATTAACGATTGTGCATCGTATAAAATATAATCATAAGTTTCTTTTGAAATTTCATCTAAAATAGTATCCGTCATCATTTCTAATGCACTCAGAAATTGTAGCAAATATTCTCGCGGCTGGGAGTTTAGAAGATTACTACTTTCTTGAAGTTTTCTCTGTGCCCCTTGGTCAACGGGGCGAAACTCAGCACCTGTTTTATTTATTTTCTCCTCAAAGTCATTGGATGAATAATAGACGATATGTTCCCCACGTTTCACTAAATCATTTACTAATCCCAGCGTTGGATTCACATGACCTTCTCCAAAGCTACTAATATAAAGTGCTTTTGCCATTACTTTCCCTCCAGTAAATATAGTTTGGTATTTGTTTTATTAAAAATAATTAAAGATCTGTCTATGACCATCACAATAGTCTTAATATTCATGGTCATTAGAATTAAGTGTTGAACTCATCTTTACGTTTAGGAGCATGACCAGTAATAATTCTATTTCCATTAAAGTATACCCATCTTATATATCTAATTTTAAACTTCGCCAACGACGCATTTCGAAATAGGGCGAAATACCGATAGAAAACAAACTTTATTTCATTTCGTTTATATTATAGCAAACACTTTAAATTTATGTCTATATTTTATTATTATCGCGATTTTCACACAAAAAAGAAGGTTTATCCTTAATGAAAGAAATGATACTTTTCTCTACAGGTAGTTATTTTGAGAAATCAGCTCGTTTTTTTCGTTTTTGGGGCGTTTATTTTTCTGAAGTTGATGGATGTGTGTCGGGACCTCATCTAGTATTATTTTAATACATCGAGAGATGGTATAACCGCAAACAATAGAAAATTTGGCTGAAGATGTAACTTAGATTTAACTATTTTTGTGTCCAACATCTTGACTCAAATCCACTGTTACTTTGTTTATGTATGATCAATCATTAAAAATGTTTTTCAACCATATATACAAAAAAGAGGGTAGATATGCATCACCCTCTTGTGTCAAACCAAGATCATTCTTGCTCATCCATAATTTTCTCAAACGCAGCAGATACTTTTTCAAATTCCTCGTCACTCTCTATGTATGAGAATTCACTATCTTCTTCTACTTTTAAAAAGAAGATATCAATGTCTTCCTCTGTTTCCGTTTGAATGTCTTCTACAAAGCCAACAGCAATGTATTCTGCTCCTTCGACATTCATCGCTCCAAGCACTTCAACTTCCTGCTCCTCATTACTCTCATCGCTAAGGGTAAAAATTTCGCCTACTTCAATTTCCGTCATATTCATTTTCCTCCTGTCATATTCTAAAAAATAGAACGTTCAAATTGCATACTTACTAGCATATCTTTCCATAAAAAATCAAATTAATACGAAAAGAACAACAAATTCTTGCTGCTTCATCAATTTCATGTAAGAGTTTCTTATAGGGAGAGCGTCACATTGCTATCAAGCTAACAAAATAAAATACCCCCTAAAATGAAAAAATACGCTATTCTTTCTGTAGAATCATAGGAAAGGATGGTGTTTTTTTCATTATGTGGATATGAAATTATTTTAATTTGATGGGGTTATGTTTATAGTTTTTTTAAAGTATGTGCAACCATTAAGAGTAATCGGAGATTTTCTGGAAGAACATGTAGATTTCTTAGAAAAATATGACAAAGGAGGTGACTTCATTTTTTCTGGGAGACGTGATCCTAAAATTGGTGTTGCACATCTTCATATTTTTGAGAAAGGAACCCTTTATTTGTGCACTTAATCTGACTATATGTTTTTGTAATTTCACGTACCATAATTATAATAAAGTTCTCAAAAAAGGTATATAAGGGACTTCACCTTCTGCTCCTTTTATTTATATGCTCATATTCCTTTCATTAAAGCTTAATTTCCAGCTTATTCTCTACTCTTCCTTCTTTTATAGATTCAATAATATATAATTATACGCAACCACCAAACATAAGAGTAGCACCTGCTAACTAGCTCTATTTTTGTTCATTGTGTTAGCACTTAAATTGAATTACAACTACATTCTTCATATTTAATAAACACTTTCAATAAAGAGTTCAAGAAATCCACGAATAAAAAAAACGAGTGCTTTGAAGAAACGCACTCGTCCAAAAGAATTTACCAATCTCGACGCTTATCGCGATCACAATCATGATCATGTTTACGTTTACAACGACATTCATCACAATCTCTATGTCTGCGTCTGCAAAACATTAAATCATCCCAAAATCTATTACAATCTCGAAAATGTCTGAAACGACAATTACAGCTCATAAATATGATTCACCCCTCTTAACAATAGGATTCATCATATTTTATGATTAAAAGTTAAAATGGCTTGTTTACTAGTCTATGTTCTGCATTAGAGAGTAATAACATTCTTATCTAATCTTGAAGTTTTATATCTATTTTCCCCCAATAAGACACCACCCAGATCACGGTAGCGCCTAACATAGTAACTATAAATTTACTCATTAATAAGCTTCTCCAGTCCTTCCTTTAACATATATGCAAAACTAAAAACAAACACTATGCAAAATATAAATAACAGAAGGCCATATATTAAATTAAATTTCTTTTCCTACAATTAATCGATAGATATTATGGAATAAGAAATTAGCTCCTACGATAATACCCCCTAATATTGAAATGGCTGCAAAGCCGATTAAATAGAATTTAAATTTTCCAAACATGTTTCTTCTACCCCTTTTCTAAAATCAACATTACTTAGCATATTTTAGAAAATTATACCATTTATATTTTTTATATTCATAAATATCCATTTTATCTAATAAAAAAAGAGCACCCTCGCTATTGGATGCCCTCAATGTGATTAGAGATTTATTCTGAGTATTGAAAAGGATACGAAGAACTTATCCCATAATGTAATATATGCTTGTCCTTATTAAAAGGTTCAATAAAAAAGCACCCTCGCCCAGGCGCAAAGAGATACATATACATTGAGGTAACTAACACGCTAAAAAAAACTTTCTGTATCAATGTTCTTAATTTCTTCTACTCTACATTATAACTAAAAAAATCTTCTCATACATTTATTGTGTAATTTCTACATACCAAAGAACAAAGCACCCGCTTTGGATGCTTTTTATAAAAAATAAACTAAAACCTACTGAAAAGAAACCATTTTGTTCAATCTTTCTTCAAAATGGTTTCTTATTATTTATTGTAAAATGAGGGGATTCGAGTTGTTTTTGATCAAGGTCTATTTCAAAACTACACGAAGCTTCAACATCATGGAAACTAATGGCTTTATTATCCTCCTTAATCACGTCATTACTTAGGTTTTTTCATATAAAATGGACAATTTTCTAGATTCTTGAATTGTACATAACATATATTGTTAATTAAACTAAATTGGGAGGATGATTTATGTTTCAACCTGTTCTGTACTATTATCCTTTTAGATATAAACAAAATTATAATCAATGTCCTTATGACTATTATCATGAGTATGTCAGGCAAATTGATCCTGAAGTAACTCGAATGATAAACCTTCTTAATCAAGAAAGACAAAAAGCTGGATTAAATCCTTTACCTATAAATAACCGCTTAACTCAAGTAGCCCAATTAAAAGTAAATGACGTGGCTACTACCGGAAATTGTCAGCATTACAGCCCTACCTTCAATGGAGACGAGGGTAAAATGTTAAATGACGCAGGTATTACGGGATTAAAACTTGCTTGGATTCTTTATTGCGGGCAACCCGGAACTGCTGAAGAGGCAATAAACTGGTGGATGAATATCAGCACATTTGGGCACAGAGAGAGGATTTTGACCCCAGATTTTAATTATTTCGGTGTTGCGACTGCCGTATCACAAAATGGGACGCGTTCTTGGTCAGTAATTTTCCAAACAGCACAGTAAGCTCCGCCGCCTACTCCCCATTTTCTGCAATGGCAGTTGATAGACAATAATCCAGCATCTATTGATACTATAGCTGATGGAAACAATCTATACCAACTACACAATAATGGCCGTATCTGGAAGTATACGGGCACTCCGCTCACAGGCTGGCGGGAGCTGGATAATAATTCGGCAACGAAAAAAATCGCGGCGGGAGGAAACAACCTTTATCAGATTCACGAAAATAGGTTTATCTGGAAGGGCACCGGGTAGCGGAAAAGATGCTGAACAATGCTGTATTTCAATAATAACGAGTATTGCGTTCCTGAAAAATTTCTATGAGTTTTAATCAAACATTTTTATAAAAACACAATCTGTATGTACAAACGAAGAAGTCATTTTGATTAATCTTGATATGCTCCCCATTAGGTAGACAGATAAAAAATAAAAATCTGTTTATCTAAGGGGAGTATTTTTTATGGACGAATATCGGATTTTTTTAAGATTTCAATGAGGCTGGTGAAGCTATCGCTGGCGTGACCATTCTTCATGCCACGCCTGAAGACTTCCAGAACAGTTGCTGGCAAGGCGGTGTCAATGCCGGCTTCTTGGGTGGTATGAACAACGTGCTCGACGCTCGCCAAGCCCATGGTAAGTCTATCTACGTCACCGGGGTGTTCACCCTTATCGAGACGCGGAGTATAGAACTCTACGAACTTCGGCAGCGACGACATCGTCGCCGAAGCATATGGTAGGAATTGCTTTGCCGTAATGCCGTTCGCGTTGGCGACAGCAAGAGCGTGAAGGTAACTAAGCATTGCCGTCCAGAATATATCCATCTGTATCTGATAGTATAGCATGGCTAGTCCGGGGTCCTCGCCCCGGTAATCGGTACTTGTTAACACTCCCAGGGTTTCCCTGTGAGCCTCGAAGACCAGCCGTGCACCACTATAGTATGTGTAAGATTCCGACTTACCTATGCCCGAAGGCGGAACCTGCACCCCTCCAGTGATATGCCGGGCTCCACGGTCGTCCAGCCATTTAGCCGCCTCGCGGACTTTCTCTGGGGTATCCGAACTCAAGTTGACGAGCACCTTGCCGGATAAGTTCTCCGAAACCGGTTCGAGAATGGAGTACATCACATCGTAGTCTGTAAGGCTAAGGATTACCAGCTCATTAGCGGCTAACGCCTCGTTGACTGTGGACGCTCTGACAGCTCCTCTTGCTACGAGCTGGTCTGCTTTGCTTGGGGTCCGGTTCCACAAGGTCACCGAGTACCCATTCTCCAGAAAAACACCTGCCATCGCCTGCCCCATCGGGCCTAACCCTATGACCGTTACCGATTTCCGGTTCCCAACCGTATTTGTAGTTCCAGTACCATTTTTCTCATTTTGGTTATTACTTTTCAATGGAAAAACTCCTTTCAGATGAAATTAAGTAAATCATAAAGGATTACACTAGTGTCAATGTCAACACAAACAAAAATGGCCCCGGAGCGATTCATTATGCTCGGGGGCCGCGTCTGCATTAGACGGTTCTCTTTTTCCTAATCGTTAAATCGATTTGCCTCTCCAGTAATCCCTTCAATCCATGAAGTGCCTCGATCTGACCATTCACATTGCTTAGCTTCTTTTCATACGTTTCCAGCATCTCCTCGCAATATTCATATTCGTCAGGATCTGCCGCTTCGCTCTTGAACAATGCTCCAATCTCATCTGCTGTTAATCCAAGCTTCAAGTATAGCTGAATCGCTTTGACTCGTTCTATGGCCGATTCGTCGAAATCCCGGTAATCGTTCTCCAGCCTATCGGCGTTTAGAAGTCCTTTATTTTCATAATGCCGGATGGATCGTACGCTAACATTGGTCAATCGTGATAGTTCGCTTATTTTCACTCCTAACAAACCTCCTTGCATGTTCATGATAAATTGATTATACAACGCCATTTTTCCATTATCATTTCACCCAAATGAACTTGAAGCATACTGTAAAATACGTTTTTCGCAAAAAGTAATCTAAGGCAACTCTAGCATAACAAGCAGTTTACAGTGGCTTCTGCACATTCTCTCTAAAAACTTGTCATTATTTGTGATACGGTTCACCGTTCTAGATTTTAAACTATCCTCATGATTTATATGAACAGTTTATGAACATGTTTAAGAATATCCTCCTTTTTTTAAACACTTTAATTCTGGTAAACGAAAGTTCATTTTATTTCCATTCTTAAGTTGATAGACTTGCGGTCGAACCCCTAATAGGGATTCTTTGTGATATGACTTTTCTTGGGCGAGAAATTCAAGAGGAGAAATTTAAGTATTAAATTAAGAAGAAGCCTAAACAAATTACAGATAAATTAGCTCAGGGGTTATCTGAAAAGAAAGCGCGATTTAAGATATATAAAATACACCCTGCATCTCATAAATATCTTTCAATTGAAAAAGTGTAAAAGTTTTTTTATCATTAACGTTCTTTTTATGAATTGAATGATTTCGAAAGGTATGTGTATTTATTTAGCGCATCAAAATGTACCTTTAAGATTTTGGGTATGCCTGACAAAGGTCCACTACGTCATAAAATTTCCGAAGAACAATTGGTGTGTCTATAAAACTATAAAAAATACGTCTGTAAGTACCGTTTTTAGATTTTACAGATATCCATATATAACAGAACCATTTACGGATGTTTTGTTAAAGATATAGATGGAATTTTCGCTTAAATATTTATAAAACTTTTATTTGAATTTTTTGGTAGGTGTATCTATAAATGTATAGAAATATGAAAAAGTACAATTTAAAAATACCTAAAGGGGATGACGGAGATGGTAAAAAGGTTGGGTTTTAGAGTATATTCTACAGCAATCGTATTAAGTGCTAGTATAGGTTTTTCAGGGACTGTATCAGCGGATAGTTTATCTGTATCTGAACAAATTACAAATGGAAACTTTGAAGATGGGCTAAATAATTGGGCTTTATCTAACCCTAATTCTTCTAATAAGAACATTGGTACTTCTGAAACGGGGAATCATTATTTGAAATTAATAAATAAAGACACGGCTTATCAACTTGTTACTGTAAAGCCAAACACAGAATATACATTATCATTTGATGTAGCAGGGATTATAGGATCTCCAGCAGAAGTAACAGTAGGTAATCTGGATTCAACTCAAAAAATAGTTCCATTAATAAAAAAGCAGTATACAGGTTTTAAGCCAGCCCATCATGAATTTAAGTTTGAAACGGGTGAGGATGTATCAAACTTTGCAGTGAAATTTGCTTCTACAGGAAATGGTAGAGCTAAGTTTGATAATGTGCAATTAAAGGGGAAATCTTACATATTCAATGTTGATTTTGATCAAAATGCCAATTTAGATCCTTTAAAACAATGGGGCTATGTAAATTCCAGTATTGAAGAACATGTGGGAATAAATAATTCTAAAGGAATTCATTTAACAGGATCAAATGGTGGATTTGAAGGATACGTAACTTTTAAGCCTAATACTACATATACATTATCAGCAAATGGAAAAGTAGTATCCTCGGGGCGAAAGGTTATTATAGGAACAGGCATTAATGGGGTAGGAGAAAAAACATTGGAATTCACTTCCTCACAATATGAACAAACATCTGTTGAATTTACTACTGGAGATACAGAGGCTTCAGGAAAAGTCTACATTTATATTCCTTCCGGTGAAAGCTGTGATGCTTATCTTGACGATATTGTATTAGTAGAGAAGTAATATTGCTGCTTTTATTTTAATCAGTTTCAAACTCCGACAAGGGTATTATTAGTTTTAGGAGGAATCTTTAGTTGTATTTTAACTTTTTATGATATAGTACGTCCGAATTTAGAAACGCTCCTTAAAGGTCCTAGCGTAATTTTCATAACATCTTATATTTTTACACTGTTAGCTACTCTAAAGTTATTAAAAATAAAAGACATAGGTTGGTGGATGGCCTTTCTCTCCCTAATTTTATGTATTATTGTATACTCATTTAGCCGATGGGCTATTTTTTACCCAATTATCCTATCATTCATTGGTTGGGTATATATACATGAATAAAAAATACAATATTGCCACCAATCATCAGTTAAATATACCTAACAAAAAGTAATTTAATTCATCCTAATAAAAAATAAATAAATTAAGATATTATCAAGACTTAAATTACAATACACTTAAAAAATCAAGGCTCTAACACATTAGACATGAATAAATTGGTAGAGCCTTTTGTTTTTTATAATAGAAAAATTTAGCGGGTGGCTATGCTTTTTTTTACCTATTTTATATATTGGAACTTTCATTTTTTTTAAATTGAAAGTTAAATTTCGTTAAAAACGAATCTGAAGCGAAATATTTTTTGAGGGATGTTATACTTTTCTATAAAATTTAAATAAATGGAAAAATCCCCCTCTTTAACTAAGGAGACCTTTTAATTCCATTATGGAATAATCTTAATGCACTCTATATTGCCCCATTAATTGTTCTTCACCCATTCGAACAAGACGTTTTGTGATTTCGCCACCTACGGAAACGTTTGCACGTGCAGACGTCTCTGGACCAAGTGTAACTCCTAATTCACGAGCAACTTCATATTTCATTTGCTCGATTGTACCTGCTGCACCAGAAATTAGAATTTCATTTTTATTAAAATCATATCGTAATTAAACATAACATGTAATATCTTCATCCCCGATTCTCCTTAGAAGCTTGCTTTTCATCTTTAAATAATCGCCACGATTATACTTTTATTGTTTTCTCACTTCCATCACTTAATATGTATATTCTTTGGTATTTCCTAATAGGGGTCACCATACATGCCCATCAACTTAAGAGATTTTAATACCCCCAAGTACCAAAAATCTGTTTCTTTAAGATAAAGTTTTATCAATCATGTGCTAACAACAATTGATAAATTAATAAATTTGAATTTTGAAAAAATATTTTGAAGTATATGTTGTTGAGCATTAGCACCCTTTACCTGAGTAAAGAGAATGTTATTCATGTATGTAATTCATAACTTCTCGAATGTAACCTTCTAAAGGCTGTTTAGTATCTACAACTAAACACTTATATTCAGGAGGTTTTTTACTATTCTTGATAGTATATTTAAAAGATTCTTCAGACTGTATCTCTTTAATTTGGCTTAGCATTCTATCACGGTTTTTTAATCTGAAATTTATTTCATTACTATCATCTAGGTAACATTCAATATATTTATATTTAACATTATATTTTTTTGATAAATCTGTTCCTTTTTCAACCATTTCTTCATACAAGGGGTAGCACCCCATCGCAATCAAACTAATATTTTGAAGTATCCCCAAAACGAAAATTTCTTCTTTTCATAGGTTTCCAAGGGGATTTAGTTTATTTCTTTCGTTTTGAGGAACAATTAATTTCTTAAGTTGATAGTCATGTGATGCTACCCCTAATAAAACTAAAACGAAAAAAGAGAAAAGAATTCAAAATTAAAGAGGGAAAAACAGAAAAAGAACGCATGATTAATCTCACTTCTATTTTTGAGGAGATATATTTGTATGCCCAAACCCTAGAAAGTACGTGGTTATTCCCTTCTCGAAAAGGAGAGAAAGCCATTAGTAAGATCCAGGCTTATCGACAATTACAAAAAGTCGGAGATTTTGCCAGTGTAGAATCTATTGGAACCCATACAATGCGCAAAACCTTTGGTTATTGGTTCTATAAACAAACAAAAGATGTAGCCATATTGCAAAAAATTCTTAATCATAATACATCTCAAATTACACTTAAATATATTGGAATCAACAAAGAAGAAAAAGATAAGGTCCTTGATACATTCCTTATTTAATTCCTTTTAAAATAAAATATCAGTCTATTAAAAAGCAAAAAAAAGAAGACTAACAATTAAATGCTAGCCTTCTTTCTCTTATATAACGATATCTTGATAACCAACTTCTACAACTTGTTCATTTTCAAATTTTACCCCGACACCGTCCTCTTCCCAGGTACAATTGAATATTAATCCAACTCTTCTAATTCCATCTTCAAAATCTGGTAATATAATTAACCCAACAGGTTCCACCAATTTTCCTAATTCTTGAATAGTTGTTATAATCGGCGCTATTTTATCAGCAGATTCATCACCTACCATATCTCTATATTCCATATATTCTTCTTTGTAATACTCGAATATTGCTTGTTCAGCTTCTTTTATAAGTTTGTTTATATTAGTAATGAACTTCCTATATGCTTCTTCTTGAATTTTAGGAATTAAATCATCTTCTTCTCCATCAATAGTTAAAGAAACTGTTTTTTCCTGCCCAAAAATAGTTATCTTTTGTTGTCCACTCCAATATAAATCGTGAACAATTTCACCAAATAATTCATGGTTTATTTTTTTCATAATTTTATTCTCCTAAATTATTTTTTTCTTGATAACTAATTATAGCCATATTTTTCTAACTCAAAAACCTAAACTCATGTTATACTTTTCTTATTCTTTAGGAAACACAGTTATTACATTTCCATTCTTATCAATAACTACTCTCAAATTGTTAATACGCCTTCCGTTAGCTTTAACACCAATAGGTTCTTTGAAAGTTTGTCCGTAACAAATAGCATGATTATAAATTTAAAAAATAAATGTTATAGTCACCCAAAATAAAAGGCGTGAGCTATCTGACCCACGCTTAAGAAAAATTTTAATTTAAATGTTTTTATAAAAGTTAATTTTTTAGTTGTTATTTTTATACATTTTTTGTGCTTGTCCCCAAACCTCAATTAAATTTCTAAGTTCAGTTGTTTCAATCTTACATATATTAGGATCATGGATAGAATATAAATCTACAAGTATAGTTTCATCCTTTTTTACTTGAATTGCACATAATGTACCTTGAAATTCATTATATTCTTTTAAATTATTTAATACTTCATCGATTTTTTGTAACCACCATTTAACTGGAATCCCTTGGATATCGTTTTCTAAAAATGTTGCTACAATTTCTAGTTCTTTTGGTAATTCTATTTTTAAAGAATCTAGGTCTTCATTTTTTGCCACTATATATATATTTCATTTTTGGATACCTCACATTCTTTAATACATTGGATATTCAACTTCGAAAAACAAGAGATCATCAGGCGGCATATGCTTTTATGAAAAGATTGGTGAAGGCTTTTGGAGAACCAACAGTTCTCACAACAGACAAAGCCCCAGCGCTACTTTGCGCGTTTAACAAATTAAAAGAACAAGATTTTTATAGACGTACAACTCATTGTACAGTCAAACATTTGAACAATCTCATTGAACAAGACCATAGACATGTAAAAAGACGTTTTGCCAAATCTACAGGATTTCAAAGCCTTCGTCATGCTTCACGTACCTTGAAAGGTATTGAAACCGTTCATGCTCTATATAAACAAAAACGAAGTTTGCAACAACCAAACTTCGTTTTTTCGACGTATAATGAATTACAACAATTACTAACGATTGCATAAAATCCATCTGCAATCATACCAACTTTTTCTCTGTTAAACAACTTTGCAACAGAACCTGAAAAAGAATCCCAGAAATCATAAGGGATTCTTTTTTATTTCATTCAATTTTTTCTCGAATATTACATTATTCTTTGTTAAACAGATAAACAAGGAATAGCAAAAGGCTCTTATTCATTACGATTCATCGTTATATAATTAAACGAATTTATTTTACTAATAATGAATATGTTCCCTTTCTATTTTCCTGATCAAAAAATGAAACTAAGTAATATTTCCCAGGTTTCGCTTCAAATTTCCCTTTTATATTATTTCCATCCGCTTGACCAGTAATAACAGGATTTCCTAGATCTGATTCGTGATATACATCCCAGTTTATCCCAATTCCCTGTTCATCTATAACAGAAATATCTAATTCTTTTGGAGATGTGACATTGAATGTATACATATACGCCATATTAGGTTTATCCATATTTCCTTTTGAAAGCTTATTAAAACTAAGTACCTTTGCCTCTTGATAGTTATGGCCTGCTGGCTCATCCTTTTTCACGGTAACCGTTGTTTGTCCTCGGCCCACTTTTCCTTTATTATCTCTCACTGTTAGTTTTGCAGTATATGTTCCCTCTTTACCATATACATGAGTAGGATTTGCTTCTGTACTTGTTGTACCATCCCAAAAATCCCAGAGATAAGAAACAATTTTTCCGCCTGTGCTTTCTGTACCATCGCTATGAAACTCAACTTTTTCATTCAATATCTCATTATACGGCCCATTCATATTTACTTTAATCGCCTGTTTTTCTTCTTCCCCTGTTGCAACACCATGGAATACAACATCATATTCAAATTGATTTTTCGCATTCACACGATAATTAACAAAATACGCTGTAACTGTTTTGTAGCTGCTCCATTCTTTTTGCGCCAACTGTTCTAAAGATTGATTGATTTTTTTGCTCATCGTTTTCCAATCCTCAGATTCTCCTTTTGTTACACCGCCTGTATATGTCCCTTCTAATGTAAACGTATCAAAAAATTGAGACTTATGCTTTGTAATCGTTGCGTCTTTTATTTTTGCTACCTCTGTAATGTCTTTCTTTACATCAGCTAATGGCTTTGGTGCATGTTCAGCTAAATAATCATCTGATACTTGTGGTGTATTATATGTACCCTGATTATCAATTAACTGCTTCATATAGTCTTGGTATCCTTTATTTAAATTTGGATCCTTACTTAAAGCTTCACGATATGCATCATAACCATTCACATCATTTGCGCGAATTAAATCTTGAATCTTATCGAAAGTTTCAAATTGATGAGTATATAAGTAAGACTGCAGTGCAAAAGAATAATTATAAAAGTCCCATGATCCATATTTCGAAAATAATGTTCGTTCTGCTGTATAACGCTCTGCAGGATTAGATGATAATCCTTTAATTACACTTTGGCGCGGAACAACATTATTCGTACGAGTAGATCCCGCAAAAAATTCTGCATTTCCTTCATCAAACCAAGTCAAACGTTCATTTTGATGTATTTCTCCTTGTCCCCATAATCCAGGCTCTTCATATCTTCCTTGCAAATAGTGTGTAAATTCATGACGGAACAATTCTTCTAAAGTATAAATACTTTGCTGCGGTGTACGTTCATATGTAAAGAACGTTCCGACGTTTTCAATATAAATTCCACCATTATCTGTATCATATCCATATAGTTGGCTATTTCGTTTATATTCATCTGGATTATTATAAATGACGATTGTCAGTACATCATCAGCTTTCCCTGCTTCTAACGCTGCATCGTTTCCAATTACACGATGATATTGTGCCTTTACTTCCTTAGCAGCCCAATATAATCTCTTAACCTTTTCTTCCGTTACTTTATCTCCTGTTTTAAATACAATAGCACCGTCATCGAATGTATACGTTTTTGGTAAGTACTGCTTCTGGCCTTCTTCACGTATTTTCTTTAAATCTACTGTATTTCCGTAATAATCTTTTCCACCATAGTTTGTTGAAATTGGCTCTACCGCATTAAAATAAGCTTCACTAAAACGCGGGTACATATGCATTGCTTGTGTAAGTACTTCTAAAGGCTTATTTGGATTACTATGGAAATTCCCAAAACGACCAGTATAATAAACACCATTATTAATTAACCACTTATTTTCTGTTGTCACTTGATTCAGAAGCGCCATCCGACTGATTTCATTTATAAAGCCATCAATTTTCCCATACCATATTGTTTCATTCGCTTTTTTACGTGTAGCAAGCAAGTAAGACTGCACATCATCATCAATCCCTTGGATAAGCTGATACACGACGGCCCCTTTATTCTGTTCACTTATATATGTAGAAATATTATCGTTATATTGTTTTAATATATTCGCTGCATATTGAACGGTTTCAGCATCACAAGAAGTGTTTCTAATTAATTTACCGTATGCAAATACTACTGCATCCTGTTTATCTGTACCAAGTTTAAAATTCGGATTTTTTGCAATTGCTTTTAATGCTGGTAAACATTTATCTTGGAAGCTTCGCTCATATAAATAGTTTACTTCTTTATTATTAAAGCCTACATAAGATACGGAACGTAATACTTCAACAAACGTCTCAATCCCTTTTGTATCATCTTTTGTAAATGTGCTTCCACGACGACCTAATTCATCAATAATAAGCTGGATTCGCTCTTTATTTTGATAAAACGCTTTTGTTTCTTGATTAAATTGATCTAAATCTGTGATTTGATTCCCACTAATACTTCCCAATGTATCGATGAATTCGTCATTACTCATTCTATTTAGCTCTGATAAAGAATACTTTTGCTGATATTGTTTTGGCGCCGCTTGTTTCACTGCCCGAGCTGGACGTTGTGAAAAATCGTTCACTTTTAAACGTTCTTCATAAGACAATGTTTCGTCTGCTTTTGTAGAATGTGCAAGTTCATCTTTTGAAGTTCCAATCCCAGTTGGTTTCACTTGTAACACATTATAAGGTGTTTTTTCTTCCGCTGATACTTGTGTTTGAATACTTCCAAATGATAAGGCCATTGTACTAATACCGAGCATCATTTGAGTAAATTTTGATTTCTTGTTCATAACATTTCCTCCATTTATATATTCCATTCAAAAAATAACATATTATCCCGATAGAATAATATAAAATGCAATATTGCATATTTTTTCTTTGTACATTTCCTATGTTTTATGAACATAGGATAAAACTCAATAATATCAACGTTTTCTAGTTATAATCATGTTTATAAAGCGTGTAAACAATTCAATGTTCAATTAACCTCTGATGTTTTTCTTTCTGAACATGTATGTATCTTACAAAATGCTGTCACGATAAGGTTTTGTAGTCCTGAGCGTACAATTTTCCCAGAATGATATAGTGATCCCACATCCATCAACTTAAGAAAACAAGTTACCCCCAAAACGATAAAAACAAATTTCAGGTCTATAAAAACACAAAATTTCCATTTAGAGGGTACTTTAAAATCTTAACTTGATGGACGTGGGGATGTTTTGCTATCAAGCTAGCAAAACATCCCCTTATATATAAGGTTTTTCACTAAAATAGGTCGCCAGTCATTACAGTCATAAACTCCTTAAAAAACTGTTCATAATTCATTTGTATTGCAATCCTATGTTTTGGACGATTACCGAATGTTTCTGGTTCAAAAGTAGATCTAAAATCTCCTATACTTTGTCCTCGTATAGTATCAAGTATATTAACCGTCACTGCTGATTGATGATACATAAAAATATCATCACGATTAATCGCAATCAAAGTGAGCGCATCATGAACCGGGCTACCTTGTATTCCAGGAACTTTTTTTTGATAAAATTGATAATAGTAATAGTCTAAAAGAGGCTTTAAAAACTTAGTTTTTCCTTTAGAGTGAATAAAATTGACCATTTCTGGTGTTACGATAGCCGATTGTGTAACATTCAAAGGATAAATTGATAGATTCTTTGCATATCTCATTACAATATTGGCCGCTACAGGATCGCCATAAAAGTTAGCTTCGGCAATGGGAGTAACATTTCCTGGATATAGAAAAGCTCCTCCCATAATATAATAAGAATGTACATATTCCATCACATCTCCATAAAGGAGAAATAAAGTTGCAAGTGAAGTTAGCCTTCCGGTATTCACGATAATAAGTTCATTTTTATACTGCTTAATAAGTGTAAGAACCTCAAAAAAATTCTCAAATGTTTGAAGCTCTAGTCCTGGGTAAATGGGCCCTATCCCAAATTTACCGTGAACTTCTGGATAAAAAGTTTCAGCTTCTGAAGACATGGAATGCTCCGCCCCACCAAAAACTTTTATATATTCTTTTCCTACACTTTTAAGTAAAAAGCGAACATTTCTAACAACTTCAGCTTTAGGTACGTTCCCATAGTCTGCAACAATTCCTATAACATCAATTTTATCTGTCAAATGCGCATATATGATAGCTATCGTATCGTCAATTCCGAAATCTCCAAAAAACAGTACTTTTTTCCCCATACAATGTGCTCCTTAATTTTCCTAGTTTTTAAAACGGATTATAATTATGTATCATAGTATAAGATTGTTCCCATGTCTTTTTGTAGTACTGTGTATGAATGAATTCATCTAGTTAACATACACTTTCGTTAATAATGAACAAATTCCTTTTGTATGAAATGAAATAGTATGTAATTACTAATCTTAACGTGTTTTTTCTGATACCCTATGCTCATCAAGTGGCCCTCAAAATGAATAAAATACGTTATTCTTTCTGTAGAATCATAGGAAAGGATGGCGTTTTTTATGTCTGTTTCTGTGTCTGACGAATTACAACTATTTGCTGAAGAGATTCAAAGTTTTTTATCTCCAAATACCTTACAAGATCTTGCTAGAGATGTTGGTTTTGTACAACGAACCAGTAAGTACCAAGCAAAAGATTTAGTAGCTTTATGTGTATGGGTGAGCCAAAATGTAGCTATGACTTCTTTAACTCAGTTATCTAAGCTGTTTAGAAGCATCAACAGCAGTACTCATCAGTCCTGAGGGACTGAATCAACGATTTAATAAGGCGGCCGTCCAACTTTTACAACACCTACTAGCCGAACTACTAAGCAAAAAATTGGCCACATCTATGCCGATTTCTTCTCCATACACTTCTGTTTTTAAGCGTATTCGTATTTTAGATTCAACTGCATTTCAACTCCCGGATGTATTTTCATCGGTTTATCCAGGTGCAGGAGGATGCAGCCATACAGCTGGGATAAAAATTCAACTTGAGTATGATTTGTTAAGGGGACAGTTCCTACATATTCATACAGGTCCAGGTGAACAACATGATCGCACTTACGGCTCTCTGTGTGCTCCAACTGTGACAGCGAATGATTTATGCATCCGAAATTTAGGTTATTTTCATTTAAAAGACCTTCAATATATACAAGATAAAGAGGCCTACTATATCTCTCGTATCAAGTCGAATACACGTATTTATCAAAAAAATCCTAATCCTGATTATTTTCAAGATGGAAGAATTAAGAAAGGTACAGAGTATATACAGATAGATATGGAGACGTTAATGAACTCCCTTCAACCAGGACAAACATGTGAAATAGTTGATGCTTATGTAGGAATGATGGATAAAATGCCAGCTCGCGTAATTGTTCATCGATTAACAAAACAACAGCAACAAAAACGATTACAAGATCAAGCTGTAAGAGAAAAAAAGAAAGGAATGAAGTATTCTCCTCGTAGTAAACGACTCAGTGGTATCAATGTATATATGACAACCCCCCCTACAGATATTGTCCCGATGGGACAGGTACATGACTGGTATTCTTTGCGTTGGCAAATCGAAATTTTATTTAAAACGTGGAAGTCATTCTTTCAAATTCATCATTGTAAAAAGATAAAACCAGAACGATTGGAGTGCCATTTATATGGTCAATTGATTGCCATTCTACTCTGTTCTTCTATCATGTTTCAAATGCGCCAATTGCTCCTCATAAAGAAAAAACGAGAGCTTAGTGAGTATAAAGCCATATATATGATTAAAGACTATTTTCTTCTTCTATTCCAAACTATTCAAAAAAACAACCAAGAGCTATCAAAGGTGTTACTTCGCCTGTTCAATCTCCTACAGCAAAACGGGCGGAAATCTCATCGATATGAGAAAAAAACGGTCTTTGATATATTAGGTGTCATTTACAATTGTACCCTGTCTGATAATCAAGCCGCTTAATTCAAAAAAGTGAAACCCGTTAGGGTTTCTTTCGTATGCAAACCTTTCAATCACCTACACTTGTCCTTTAGGAAAAAGAAACAATCTCGTCTAAAATTGACTTTGCATAAGCTTAGCTTGATAGCGATGGGGTAGCACCACATGCCCATCAACTTAAGAAATTTATAACGCCCCAAAAATAAAAAATTGTACATTTCCACCTGGAGATGCCAATTTTCTCGTTTTGAGGTATTTGCTTTTCTTAGCTTGATGGTGATGGAGCGGTACCCCATATATAATATGATTTTAGGAGTTTCGTATTTTGAGGATTAAAATTTTAGCTTAATGGCTATGGGAGCACTCCCATAGCCATTAATTTTTAAATAGTATAAGATTTTGAATTAGCCATTCCATTTCATCAGTCAACGGGTGACAAGTGATTCCTTAGTCCGATAATTTAAAGGAATTTATTTGTTCTTATAACTGCTTCATGGAGTTTTGGAGACCATCTATCTCCCACATAATCTTGAATAACCCATCCTACCCTTTTAGGATTTTTTTGTTGAATATAATTTGCTACTTCCGCATTCATATAGGAAGCATAATAATATGGACTATTCCATGCTGTACCACCAGAAGATAAACTAGTAAAGTTTATATATATATGATTTAAGTTTTGAGCATTATCATCAGCTTTACCTAACATACTTTTAACTGCGTCTAATTTTGGATAATAAGAAGCTTTATATTTATCTTGCACTGACACATTTAAATTTTCATCTATATTTGACTCAAACTCTGTATTGTCAGGCCAAGAAAAGTTATTATATCCACCAGTGACTGTGCTACCAGAATATCTTCTGAGTAATACAATTTTTCCACGTGCATCTCCCAATGTAATATTCCCATCCGTTTTCAAAAATATAGGATTCTGAAAATAATCTTCTTCGAAAGTCTCAACAAATGAACCTTTAGCCCCCGACATGTCATCGTATTCCTTTTTAAGAGACATTATAATAGTTTCGCTAGGGTTATCTCTTAAAAATTTGCTAGCTTCATTAATAAATTGATGGAGGGTTACATAAAGATATATGGGGCCATGATGGAGCACTATTGTGTTATCATCTGTTAAACGCCCTCTAATATCAAAAAACCTGATACCATGATCCATTTGGTAACTAAAATCCTCCTCTTGAGTCATTGCCCATACTTGCTTTATCGGATCTTGTAACTTAAATGTACCACTATCATGGGTTCCAGGGATAGAGATTCGCCCTAAGGGTGTGTTATCAGGGATTGCCTGCATCCATTTTGGCCAGTTTTCAAGTTGAGTTTCAGAAATAGCATAAGCTGACATCGTACCGATTGAACAAAAAATGGTTGTACAAAAAGTACTAGCACATAACAAAAATTTCAAAAGTTTTTTATTATTTTTCATGTTAATTCCAGCTCCTTATAGTAATTGTTCGCATAATCAAAATAAGACAATTTTAAAATAATATATAAAGATGCATCTCACTAATTAGTATACAAACAACTTGATTCTAATATATCCATTTATACAGAATTACATATAATGGGGTAGCACCAACATTTCGCGGATTTCGTACGTTTAGATGAACCAACAAATAGGTTTGATCCACTAGTTTGTTTTAGAAACCTTATAGTTATTGTCCTTAAGGTTGGACTAACCAGTACCAAAAAGTCCCTAAAACGATCGTTTAAGGAACTTTATTGAGTTCCAATAAAACGAAGAGAAATATGGTCAAAAAACAGTTTCAAAACTCATTACCAAAAACAAAGTACCATATCAAATACAAAATAGTGTTTATGAAACTTTCTTAACGTACGGTAAAACAAAGTTTTTTACCTTAAGGGGTCCCTTCAGATTTATGCGTATTTACAACGTTAAGTATAAAAGTTCCCGAACCTCACTTTGGGTGCATTTCCTGTAATTAAAGTGACGAGACAGGAAAAATACTTTATTATAAATAATAAATAAATGCAAAAGAGGAACTACTATGGAGATTGAAAAATTTTTTAAGGAAATACCTGTTCTTGAAACAGAACACCTTTTATTTAGAAAGATAGAATTGGATGATGTAGATGATTTATTTGAAATTTTCTCTGACCCAGAAATAACACATTCTATGACTTGGGAAGTCAATCAAAGGAAGACACCTTAAATAAATTTATAAAAGTTATTACTGAACGACATGAAAAAGGTCAAGCTGTTAATTGGGCAATTGTGCATAAAGAAAGCAAGAAAGTTATTGGGAATTGTGCTTTTATTGGTTGGTCTAATAAACATAGTAAAGCAGAAATTGGCTACGTTTTGAATAAAGCGTATTGGGGACAAGGTTTTGCAACTGAAGCTCTTAATGAATTAATTCGATTCGGCTTTGATGTAATTCATTTAAATCGAATCGAGGGTGGTTGTGACATTGATAATGTTGGTTCAGAGAAAGTAATGCTAAAGGTTGGCATGCAGTTTGAAGGTACTTTGAGAAAGAATGAATTCATAAAAAGCGAATTCCGTGACACTAAAATTTTTGCGATGTTAAAAGAAGATTACTGATAGAACGACGGTGTTCCACTTTAATAAAGCGTTAGAATGATTTTCTGCAATTGTAAACTATAATAACTGTAAAGTTTTAAGTTATAGAAATACATACATAATAACGTTCCCAAATGAAAGTTTGGACAAACAAAAAACCTCAAAACGTTGACAGTACAGTGTTTTGAGGTTTTTTTGTTTGCGATACGTCCATACAGTTTTTTATGCAAAGGCGTATGAACGCAGTTACTATAAGTCTTTTTTCGATTCTACAGAAAAATGCTGCTGGTGCACCGTCTGTATAAAATCGTGCATATATAGACAATTTCTTAACGTTGTAATTACGCATTTTTGGGGTTCAGCCGAGATACGTGTAAAACTGGGTCATATAAATACATTTTTTACCGAAAGTTATTTTTTGGTGATATTTGTAACATAAACGTTCGTTTTTGTTACGTTTTGTATTTGAAAATATGAAATATCCTAACCGTTGAACTAGCTGTAACAAAATTCTGTATCAAAAATAATCCGTAACATTATTATTAAAATACCTTTTTGTTACACGATAATCGGATAATAGAAATAAAATACAGACTATAACCCAAAATCACATGTATCTCAGCTGAACCCCTTTTTATGAAGAGACCCCCTTAATAATTCCTTAGCGTACAAAATTCTCGTTTTGTTGGCGGGACCCCAATATGAGTGGCTTGGCGATACACCTTCTGAATACTGGTACTTTCATTGTGAAGCGGATGGGCATTATGTTATTGAATCAAAACATAGTGGAAAGGTTTTAGATATAGCAGGAAACTCGACAGCTAATAATGCTAACGTTCAACAATTTCAATATCTCGCAGATGCACCTTCTGAAAGATTTGCTGTTGAAGAAGCAGGAAGTGTCTCACTCCCATCGATAAATACGCAACCATTATCACCTGTACCACAATATGAAACAATTATATTCAACTTCTAACGTGAACCAATTATTTATTGAATAGACAAGCGTTACTAAACAACCGATTACACCAAACCAAATAATACCGCTATTAGCGATACCATACACAATATCATCGCTAGACCATTAATCTTAATTTCGACTATATCGCCACTTTTCAATTGCTTTTATCTTTGCTTCTTTTATATCATCTATTCTTATTTGACCGATTTTTCTGTTTTTATAACAAATGAACTTAATGCAGGAACCTTAATCTTATTATCATGGAAAACATATAACACTTTACTTCCTGCACGTTCACCATCTACTAGTACTTTCCAAGGACCTTTTGATGGTAGAATTACTTCCATAGATTCTCTATTCGCATTGTGAGCTACAACAAAGTATTCGTTTTTATTACCATTTGTTTTGCCATCTATTGTATAAGCTACAACATTTTTTGGCTTATCAATGAACGTTAAATGTTTTTTAATTTGTTCAGCAGATGTCATGCGAAAAGCTGAATGATTGTTACGTAGCTCTATTAAGCCCTTCATATAATCTACTTCTTTATCAAATGCTGCACGGCGCACCCAATCCAGCTGGTTAATCGAATCAGGAGATTTGTAGCTATTGTGGTCACCATATTTTGTACGCATGAACTCTTGCCCTGCATGCAAGAATGAAACCCCTTGCGATGTTAATATGATGGAAGAAGACAACTTGTGCATTTGTTTACGTACTTCTTCACTGTCGCCAGGATTAGTCAACTCAAGCTTATCCCATAATGTATGGTTATCATGTGCTTCTACATATGTCAGAACCTGCTCAGGATCCTGATAAGTAGACACCTTTTTATCATAGTCCAAACCAGCCGTAATTCCTTTTTTAATGCGCTCTTCCATATTTTGCATTCCGTTCACAAAACCATTATCCTTATCTCCAAATACGCTACCTTTTAATCCATCACGAATATCATCATTAAAATGAGCGATTCCTTTCATTTTCTCCGCATTTTTTTGATTTGCTTTTAACTCATGCGCTAGAGGGGTATTTAAATCCCATCCTTCTCCATGAAGGATAATAGAAGGGTCAATTTGATTAACGGCTTTACGTATCGAATTCATTGTTTCTACATCATGAATACCCATCAAATCAAAACGGAATCCATCTAAATTATACTCTTTTGCCCAATAACCCACGGAATCTATCATAAATTTTCTCATCATCTTTCGTTCAGAAGCCGTATCATTCCCTACTCCCGTTCCATTTGCAAGTGAACCATCCTCGTTGTAACGATAGTAATAACCTGGAACTAACTTGTGGAAATTGGATTCAGCTGCATTGTACATATGATTATATACAACGTCCATCACAACACGAAGATTATTATCATGTAGTGTTTGAATCATCTGCTTTAATTCAGTAATTCGAACAGTGGGCTCATAAGGATTAGTAGAATATGAGCCTTCTGGTACATTGTAATTTTTCGGATCATATCCCCAGTTATATTGTGGTTCATTTAATTTTTCTTCATTTACTGAAGCATAATCAAATATCGGTAAAAACTGGACATGAGTAACACCAAGATCTTTAATATGATCAAGACCTGTTTTTACGCCTCCTGGTCCTCTCGTTCCTTTTTCTGTTACACCAAGATATTTTCCTTTTTGTTTAATACCACTTTCAGGTTGAATGGAAAGATCACGTACCTGCAACTCATAAATAATAGCATCTTCCGGCTTTTTAAATTTCGGCTTTTTGTTCCCCTTCCAATTTTTCGGATTTGTTTCTTTTAAATCAACGACTGCACCTTTATCACCGTTAACAGAAGCAGCACGCACATATGGATCAACGGCCTCAGTCCATTTGCCCCCAACCTTCACCTTATATGTATAAAAAAGGCCTTTTTGATTACCTGTAAGTTTTGCCATCCAAGTTCCTTTTTCGCCTTGATCCATGCTGATTTCAGTACCTTTTTCATCGTTCCATTTCTTATAAGTAACCAACTTTGCCTCGCTCGCAGTGGGAGCCCACAAACGAAACTTTGTTTCCCGTGGCGTATATATATTACCTAAATCATTCCCATCATAATAAAATAAATGATCAAATTCCTCGCTACGAATTACTTTACCAATTTCAGTATTAGCTTCAATGGAATTTCCCATTTTGATTTTGTATGTTTGTTTTAAATCAAGATTCTTTTCTGTAATGATTTTGACCTTATTGGTAATATCTCCATTATTTGTATCATAAGGACTAACTTTCTCAATGTTAACGCCCTCAATTTCAATTTTTTGCTCCTTAATATTGAATGGAATATTAGTAGTCATAGTGATTTCATTGAAGCTATCAATGGTTGCTTTCTGAATAGAAAGTTCAGAAGAAGGCTTAGAATCGTATACTTTATCATCACCAGAAAGAACCCATACTTCAGTATGTCCATCCTTAATATTTTCAATCCAACGATCACCACCGTCTTTTTCCCATTCTTTCGTACGAACTATAAATCCTACACGATTATAATCACCATCTATTTTCACCTTAGCATACTTACCAAACTCATCTTCCCCAGTAAATTCATAGGATTGACCACTCGCATTTTCAGTCCACATCCAAAGACTCCAGTCCTTTGCATCTCCAGACTTCTCCTTATAGTGAATGATAATTTCAGTTGTTTTCGTATTTGACTCTGCTTGTACACTCTGAAAAGAAAAACAAGATAATAGCATAGCAATTACAGTAAGTAATAAAAATGTCTTGTTAATTAATTTTTTTGTCATTTGCACTCCATACACCCTTTCTTAAAATATTACGAATAATTCATTATGTTCATTTCAAAAATATATGTTACTAACTAAGTAACACTTACTTAAGTTAATCTAGGAACCTCTTTTATAACACCTCCATAGTGAATGTTTTTACATAGTTATTTCAATGATCTTTTCATAGGAAAATAAAAAGAAATAGCAATTAACGAAAACGTTTGCATTAAAAGTTAAAAAAAGAGTTACTTATCCCTTGTTATATCTCTAAATATCAAAAGATCATGGAAAACATTTTTAAGAAAACGTTTGTTATCGCTTTCAATTTTATAGCACTAACTATAAAGAGGTCAATATTTTATTAATTTTCTGTTTTTATCCTATGTACATATTATTAACATTTCCATTTGTAACCCATTGAAGATAGTTACAAATGGATATATTTCGACTTTGAAACTTCATCTCAGTGTCAACACATACTAAAATTCTCCCACTTTACATAATAAAAACTCCCCTAAATACATCCACGTGTTTAGAGGAGTTTAAGATTATTTTATTTTACAAGATTCATGTATTGAATCCTCTTTCTTTATAACTCGCTTGTATTCTTTTTATGCTTCTCGATTATCTTGAAATCACGTTTTTTATTCTTGTCTGGGACGATACCTAATTTTTCATATTCCCAAATTACACGTTGCTCATAGCTGTCATCATTTTCTAAATTTCTATAATTATAGTCAACATTAAATTTCCCATCGGATGCCAATTCAAAGGTAAGATTGGTCCACTGTTCCTTTTTGTTGTCTTTAAATTCCTTCCATAGTTCCGATAGATATTCGTATAATTCATGTAATTGGCCATTAATTTCCTCTTCATTCACATGATCCATATCTTCAATATCTAAACTATAACTTTCAAGCTAGAAAAACAAAATTGCGCTTATAATAAAACATACACTATACTTTCCTATAATTTGAGAAATCACATATTTTTTGTTTTAGAACGCGACTTCCGAACAGATGCCCTATAAAAGCCTTAACAACTCATAAATGAGGTTTTGTAGAGAACGATACTTGTAGTATTAATTATCAACATAACACTCATTAAATCGAAATCTGAGCATCCGTTTTTTCACATAACAGATAATTAATTTACATAAATATACAAAAAGGGATTTCAGGTACCTAATTATGCCTTTACATTGGCTGTTTCTATCAACCTAGCATATCCGCAAAACTTGTTCCCACATTATTTTTACGCTTCATATGTTTCTCTAAGTAAATCTTAGTTGTTTGAATATCTTCATGACCAAGTGTCTGCATTAAGTGATACAAATCCGCATTCCCCTGTTCCACAGCCATAATCGCAAAAGCATGACGAAACGTATGTGCAGTTACAGGGTTTTCTCGATGTTTTAAGAAATCTAAATTTGTCTTTTTAATCATATCAGTTACCTGGTTAGATAATGTTTTAGCATTATAGAAGTTACCTCTTTGGTTCACAAATAACGGATTTTCCTCTCCCTGGTTTAATACCGTTTCAAATCCCCTTCTTTTCCTCATTTCACATATACATTGATACAAATGTTCTGAAATAAAGAGTTCTCGTACCTTATCGCCTTTCCCGATAACTTTTAGCCAATACTTCCCATCATAATGTACATCTTTAACCATTGCTGTACACAATTCCTGAATACGTGCACCAGTACTTGCTAATGCAAGCAAGATTGTATAATTGACTAAATGTCCCCTCTCTTTATAGAACCCAAGTATCTTCATGACTTCATCATATGATAAATCACGATTTGGACGATCTTGTGCATTTACGTTTGCGCGTTGCAGCTCTTTATGAAGTGGCTTTTCTATATACCCACATCCATACAAATGTTTAAGGAAAGAACGAATTAAAACCGTCTTTTTCGCAAGTGTTGCAACTGCATACTTAGATTCATTCCGGCCATTCTTCACATCTTTTAACCAGTTGTTATATTTACGTATGTGCCAGGGCTGTAACGCTTTAAATAAAGACGCGTTTTGTTGTACCTCTTCCCCATTTACCTCAAATTCCTCTGCCTGCTGCACTATACATTGGCAAAATGATAGAATTTCAGACACATAGCTCTTCTTTGTATCCTCCTTTCTATTTTTCTTTTCATCCATATCTTTTTGTAAGTGTACAAAATGGTATATGACTTCCAAGTCATTCAAGAAATCATATTTCCCCTTTCCATCTTTTTCTGCAACCTCCATTTTTCTTTCCACATCATTCATATAACGATTGTTATTTAAGAAAGGAACTATATCTTTAATATGTTCTATATATGTATCTATAAATTGATTTTCATCGTTTATAGTAGGTATAATCTCATTTTTATCTTTATTATCCATACATTTAGTTCTCCTTTTTTAGTACAGATTTGTAACGTAATAACTTATATTCAATTATACTACGTATTTAAACTAACTTACATTGATCATACAAATTAAAAATCATATTCTTTCTGTAAGAAGACTCCATTCTTCTCTAATTAATTATACATATATTTTTTTATAAAATATTAATAACAATATGTATTTTAAAAAGTAATTTATCTAATACAAAACACATTTTATATTTAATATGATTATTAAAATTAAATTATTTATAAGTTTCATATATATATAGGATTATAAATATAGTAAAATTGGCCCATTTAAAATACTTAGAATTAGTTTTATATGTATAGAAAACCCTGATATACTATATTTATAGATTACGGAAATTTACGAGGGAGGCATTGTTTTCATGTCACAAGATTTACTGTTTATTACAAAACCAACTGTAACGTCAAAAGAAGCAGCGGATTTAATGGGAGTTACTGTACAGACAATTTTAAAGAAGGAAAAAGAAGGATTAATCGAATGTGTATATAAAGATAATTGGAAGCAATTTGGTAGCAAAATCTTTTATTTAGAAGATATCGAACGGTTAATGAATAAAGAAGAAGTAAAAGGCTTAAGTACAAAAGAAGCAGCGGAACTTTTAAATGTAGCACCGTCTACTATATTTACTTACATTAAATCCGGAAAATTACCAGCAACAATGGTAGAAAAGCGTGGGAAAAAAGTATATGTCATTGATGAAGAAGATTTAGAGATTTTTCAGCTTGATTATGAAAAAACAACTACGAAAGAACGTAAAACATTTATCACCAAGATCCAGGATACAGAAATTTACTTGTATCAATTACTTACACACCAACATACATGCAAGACTGCTCGTGTGATAGAAATAAAAGGTGATGATGGAAAAGTAATAACCGAAGATGAAGAAATCTTCTCTTTATCCGAATACAAAGATCGTGGTTACACAGCAGAGTATTTTGAAAAAAAAGCAGTCATTACAAAACGCGGGTATTTGTCTTTTACTTTCAAAAAACCTCAATTATTTCATTCAATCACTTATAATCTAATTAACTTATTTTATAAAGAGATTGGTGTTACTAATATGCGAGTAACCATTATACAGGACACAATCCATTTAGAAATTAAGCCATATATCCTAAAAGTGGATCCATTGAATTTACAGGAGGAGATTAAGTACTTGCATTCTCATATGAAAAACGGTTCAATACTACCACATGTTGACGGTATTTACTTTAAGAGCAATGTAGAACCTTTAACTTTTCATGCGGATCATGAATTTAAACAAAAGGTAATTCAAATGGCTTCTGTTGCTGGTGTGGGGCAGGAGGAATTTTTGCTTCAAGCAGTCAAAACTTATATGAATTCATTAAAAAAAGAAATGAAATAAGAGAAATCCGTTATGGGTTTCTTTTTTGTTTATAATCATGTTTAGCCAAAAACTAAATCTTACTTATTCTAGACAAAAAACTAAACATTAAAATAAATAAAACTATTTACCATAAAACCCTTGTATAATTAACAATTATTTTAAAAATTAGTTTTTATTGGATGGTTAATGTATTATGAGATTAGGAAAACTGGCACTTATCGGTGCATTAACATTGGGCAGTTTTACAACTGTAGGAATAATTGCACCAGCAAAACAAGTTTCAGCAGCTACATTAGATAACTTTACTGTTGTATCCACAGCAAATTCATATTATCAGGGCAAATCTTTTTATTAAAAGCAACGAACGATAACCCTTATAGTGTATGGTATCAAGTGAGCGATAAAAAATTAATTGAAGACAAATGGAAATATTGGGACACAGATTGGTATCATTCAGAATTACTAGCCAATACATATGAAGATTTTGACATTTGGACCGGTTGGGGTGGACAAATTGTACAGCCTGGAATGTATCGTTTGAAAGTGGAAACAAAACATGCTGATGGAAAAACGGGTGTTTTTTATACTGATACAATTGAATTAAAGAAAAGCGAGTAGATGGAAGCATGGAGCACAGACAATACAGAGTACAAGAATGCGAGTGCAATAATCAAAAGCTTTGCGAGATCTCTCGCAAAGCTTTTATAATGATACATATTATAATAGTATTTTTGGTTCTGGTGCAATAATCATTTGATAGAGGTATAGAAACCTGCATAGACTGTTCAATGGTTGATTATGATGCAATTCCAAATAATTTATGTATGAATCTAACTTCATTTTGGGCAGACTTCACCTGTAAGTGAAGTTGTCCTTTTTTCATCATATGCATGGTTTCAACGCCACTCAATATAGAAGTGGCTGTTTCATATGACTTGAATCCTAACATAGAACGTACACGTTTCTTAATGAAACGGTGATCTTGTTCCACTATAATATTGAGATATTTAACTTGCCTTAGTTGTATGCCTTCAGGCATACGTTTCTCTTCTTTTAATTCTTGAATTGCTACAGCATAGGCAGGGTTCTTATCTACTGTTATTACGCGAGGTTTACAAATATGAGAAGTAGCCAAGGCTTTCTTGAAAAAGCGCTTGGCTACTTGTTTATCTCTTGATTCACTTAGATAAAAATCAATGGTATTTCCTTCTGAATCGACTGCGCGATATAAATACATCCATTGCCCTTTTACTTTCACATACGTTTCATCGACTCGTACATCTAAAAGACCCAGGAAAGATTAAAATTTTATTTGATGCACTAAAGCTAAACAAAAAGCAAAAAGAAAAGGTCAATGAACTGCGAGAACAATGCAAAAACGAATCAATTTAACGAAAGGGAAAATGAACTCATCTGTTCAAAGTCGTGAGAAATGAATGAGTTGAAATAGTTGGAACGCCGTATGCGGTGAAAGCCGCACGTACGGTGTGAATGGGGGGAAAAGGGAGAGATAACCTCAAACCCTTACCTATCCATATCAATTTTTAAAATAGGCCGCACCAAAGTTTTCATTAAATCGTTTACACCATATAGAAACCGAACCATATGTACTTACATCTATTCCTTCGGGGATTTCATAGTTTTGGTCTCCTTTATTTCCCTTTAACTTTCCTAATTCAATATACTCATGGTTTTTAACGTCTTCATTATTTTTCAAATGGCTTGTAGGAACTAATACAACTCGAACATCTGGTCCGTTAGAAGTTGAAAAATTGGAAAGCCGTAAAACACGTTTTCCATCCGCTAATTGATGGATTGTTGCTGTTCCAGTTGTTTCATGGACACCGTTTTGAAACTGACCCGCACTTATTACTCGTTCTTGTTGGTTTGTTTCGTTTGATTGTATTTCTGTTTGTGGCAATACTTCATTCACTTGCTTATCAATAAATAATTTCTCGGGGCGGAACAAAGACCATAAAATTCCTCCGACGATTATAAAACCTCCTATAAGCAATACATTTTTTCTTTTCATAAAGTAAAAGACCTCCTGTAACCTAATGTTTAGTGATATGTTAACAAGGAAGTCTTACATTTCTATAACATAAAAATTACAAAAGCCTTTCAGCAATCTTATTGTTTTCTGATGTGATGGGAAGAGCAAACCAAAATTCACTCCCCTGTTTTCCATCAAGGCGATCTCTCACACCAATTTCTCCTTTATGTATTTCAATCAATGATTTTGCAATGGCTAATCCAATCTCTGAACCTCCAGAGTGTGAACTTCTTGATTGATCTGTTCTAAAAAAACGTTCAAATACGCGTAATTGATCATTCGGAGCAATTCCTTCCCCCTCATCACGCAAGATGAACTGGACCTGTTGATATTGTATTGCCTATTTTCCTCTACAAGCAGCTCAATTGTTCCAGAGACAGGGGAATACCGAATCGCATTATCTAACAAATTACTAATAACCCGTGCTATTTTACACGGCATAATTAAAAGTCGAGGTAACGTATCCGAGACCTGCAATTGTAAATGGATCTGTTTGTCCGCTAATAAGACAGCATATGACTCTAGTACACCTAATAGGACTTTGTCCATATGTGTTAAAATTGGATAAAAATCAACTTGCCCAAGTTCTAACTTTGAAAGATCAAATAAGTCATTAATTAATCCACTTAATCTTTGAATTCCTTTTAGGATTGTTGCTAAGTACTTCCTTTTCATTTCAGGATCTTCAATCAGATTATCTTGTACTGCTTCAATCATCAATTGCATGCTAGCCATAGGCGTTCGTAAATCATGTGAGATATTCGTAATTAGCTCTTTACAGGCTTGTTCCCCTTCTTCTAACTTAGTAAACCCTTCTTCTAAATTTTTTGCCATCTGTTGAAAGGCTGTTGCTAATTCTTTAAACTCCTGTGGTTCTTTTCCAATTATATACATTGTTTCGAATTGTCTATCGCTAAACTGTTTCGTTAGTTCAATTAAATTTTGAATGGACCTCATGATGGGTCGTGTCATTAGCCAGTAGATAAACGTTGAAATAATCATTGCTCCAACCGCAATTACTGTTAATAATCGTGTTTATTCCGGTTCAAGTAACATGTTCGTTTCACTATACCATATAGCAATTACAAGAATACTGGTACTTAATACATTCATCAATAACAATTGAATACGTAATCTCATGTTTCATTTCCCCTAGTTGGCTCAAAGCGATATCCTATGCCCCAAACCGTATGAACCCAACGATTCTCTATCGTATGTTTCTCCAGCTTGTCACGTAAACGACTCACTAACACGGTTACTGTGTTTGTAACGCCTTCATGCTCAAAATCCCAAATAAGTTCAAAAAGTTGTGAACGAGAAAACACTTGTTTTGGATGCTTTGCCATAATACAAAGCACCTCAAATTCTTTCACAGTTAATTCAACTTTATTTTCACAAACGAGTACACACCTTGTCTTTGGATAAATTTTTAAATCTGGAAATTCTATCACTTCTGATAGAGATTCTTTTGCTTGTATCGGTATCTGATTTCCTCTTCTTAATATAATTTGAACTCTCAATACTAATTCACGTGGTGAAAATGGCTTTGTTACATAATCATCTGCTCCCATTGTTAAGCCTAAAATTCGATCTCTTTCCTCTCCCTTTGCAGTCAACATAATAATAGGGACATTTGATTGTTGACGAATTTCCTCACATAATTCCCAGCCATCTTTTTTCGGCATCATCAAATCTAAAATAATCAAATCAGGTTGATAGCGATGAAATACATCCCAGCCTTCAGCCCCATTCATAGCTGTATAAACTTCATATCCTTCTCTCTCTAAGTAGCGTTTGCATACTTCTCGAATGTTTTCTTCATCTTCTACGATTAAGATTCTATTTTTCATATATAATCCTCTCTTCTCTTACACCAATCACAAAACGAATGTTTCTTTTATCTGCTTTAACCTAATAAATCTATGAAACTTGGATATGCAGATGTTATCACTAATGCTATTGCTAAGTTAAAATACAATACTTTGGTCTTCCATTCACTAAAAATTCTTTAAAGTGATTCCATAATCCGGAAGATAATTTTAACACTTGACTACTTGTATAACTAGATGAATTTTGTTTATATACCTTTCCGAAAAGAATAAATACTGGGGGTATCTAGTTTGGGGCGTATATAGAGAGATAATAAATTTACAGAAGAATTTGATACATTTTAAAATTCATATATATACCCCCATCCATATGGACAGGGGGTATATATAGCATCATTCTTTACTTAATACTTTCTAATTCCCATTGGTGATAATTACCTGGTGAAGTTGTATGCTCGGATCTTAAAACACGCTCACCAGCACCCACAAGCGGAGCAATACCATTATCTGCAACAGAACTAGTCCACTGATTTTCTCTAGATGTTATATAAGTAGAATCAGATTTTAGATAGAAGCTCTTCTGATTAGGAAGTTTGTCTAATTTAATAGCAGATCTATTTCGGTCAGTATCTAACCAGCTATAATCATAACCGTTTCCAATGTTTAAATACTGGTGATTACTATGGCTACTATTCGTAAACTTAAGAAACACTTCTTCATCTTTTTTGAATGGTTCTTCAGGTTTAGATTTTCCTTTTCTTTCAATCAATACTGGTGTTGCTTGAATGTCTGGTCCATGTATTGCTTGTTGGATAGGACCGAGTCTCAATCCATCCCAATTATTTCCCTTAAGTGAAAAGTGTACATATCTCCCATTAATTGATTGGCTTAAAGTACCGGCGTTCCAAGATTCTTTTACACCGTCATAAAAGCGACTAGATGACTTCAAATAGTACTGTTTACCTTCTACTATAGGTTCTCCGGAATTATCTACTACTAATTTATCGATAGCATCTAGATAACTTTTATTTGAAACAAGAGGCGTGAAGACTTCAGTTTTATTGTCTTTTACATCAATGAGTTCAAACTTTGCTTGAGATTCTCCAAGAGAATTACGGTTTACTGCTAAGTCTACAGGTTCATTCTCTTTAGACTCATATACATTTGAGTTCTGATTTCGAACTAATGTTACCTTTTGGCCCTCACCTTTTTTATTACGAACCGTAACAAAGATTTCTTCACCCAAATTAAATATCCCTGGTATAACCGATGCGTAAATCTTTTTCTTGCTATAATCATAACTGCTATATGATAAAGTTGGTCGTAGTGCACGGTTATCAAAGAAACCAAGGTTCTTACCTCGTTCTAAAAGAGTTCGATTTGGACCATAACGAACTCGCTCTTCGTTTAGTCGACCATTTACTACATAATTCGCTATCCAACCTTTATCAGCTATCCCAGTATGTGCAAAGAATTCGTCTAGTGAAAGATTATGATTAATGTTAGCAGGCTTTTCCTTGCCCGTTCTTGGTGTATAGACTCTATATTTTGGTATAGAACCGTAGTTTGTTTCTACTAATGTAGTAGAAGCATTTACATTTGATGCAAAATGCGACCAATCTCCTAAATTTACAAATTGTCCATCTTTCATTGTATACACATTCATCGTACTAGTAGGCAAGACTTCAATAGAAAGGGGTGCCCCTTGTTCTACTGCTTTTAATTCATCCAGTGTTAGGGAAATTTTCACATCAGCTTGACCTTCTACACTATCCATTAGAATTTCAGTTTTATTGTTTCCACCTTTTGCTGTAGTTAATAAGTTGGCCTTATAACGATCTTGTGTTGCCTTTACAGTATTAATAATTTTATTTCCTAATCGAATGTTAAAGTGAGGTGAAACATCCCCAGCAGATGCAGTACCCGTATTTTTATATTCTAGATGAAGTCTCACATTTGCTGCTTTAGATGAATCAACAGTGGTTGCTGTCGACCAGTCAAAACTATTAGAGACGCTTTCTGTTTCTGTTTTTGTATTGGAATAACCATACCCCACGTTTATCGATCCCTTACCCGATGGTACAGGACCCACTGCTGATCCCTCAGCGCCACCTTCACCAGCTAGGCCAACATTAAAAGAGTGTTGTACAGATAAGCTTTTTTCCCAACTATTAGTGCGTGACTCACCATTTGAATCTGTAATACTAGCAACAGGAGTAATATCGATACGTTTTACAGCAATTTGTAGATTTGGTACATTCGCGATCATGGGGTTAAAATCTATATCAGAATCACTATCATAGTGCTCCACTTCATAGCTATCTGTAAAAGGGTCTCCATCTGAATTTGCACTCTTAGGATTTGTTATAAATCTCTTTTTCCCAAAGTCTTGTACTAGATCATATAACTGGGCCTCATTTTTCCCTGTCTTTTCATTAAATACAATTTTAAATCCTTTTTCTTCCACATCATTAGGAATTCCATCCTCGTCCCAATCATTATTTTCCTGAGGCTCTTCCATAATCATGATCCCCTTTTTTCCAGAATCACCATATATAATATTCTGTCCTTCCTTTAGATTTTTATCTTCTTTAAAGGTTTCCACCTTTCCATCTTGTTCGGTCTTTGTTTCAGCTAAAGCAGGGGATGTTATCGTTAATGCCATAGTTAAACTACTTACTGCACCAAGTATTGGTTTTAATTTTTTCATCTTAGTTTTCCTCCATATTTCCTATATGCGTTTGAACATCTACTAGTAAGATTTGACTTCATAATATATAACAGGCCTTTCATTTCTCTTTCACAAATGTTACAAAAGTCTTTCACAAATCTTTTTTTACTTCATGTATATATCATGTTAGTTTTTCTCAAGAGCAAGTGTAGATTATTTGAAAATTTGCATACGAAATAAACCCTAATCGGAGTTTCACTTTTTTTTAATTAAGCCGCTTACTGCGAAGAGAGTATGTCATTCCTTTCTTTTTCTCTCGAACAGCTTGTCTTGTAGACGCTTTTTTGTTGTTCTTCTGTACGTCGATGAACAATGACACAAGTCGGTACTTTATTATTCATCCTTATTTAAGCATCTGTTATTTCATATGTTTGTCCTGACTGCATGGAGTTCATCAACTTCTCCATATCTAACTCAACGTATTGCGTACCTCTCTTTATTCTTCCGTCTTGAAAATAATCTGGGAGTTGAAATGCAGTTGAATCTAAGATACGAATACGCTTAAAAATAGAAGGATATAGAGAAGAAAGAAGCCTAGATGCTGTAAGGGGCTTGAAGATAAAATACTTTGAATCTCTTGTTTTAACTCGTCATATATAAAAACAGATATACAAAAAACGCCATCCTTTCCTATGATTCTACAGAAAGAATAGCGTTTTTTTCGTTATATGAATACAAAATTATTTTAGCCGGGCATGTAGTCATACTATTTTTAGAATACGGGTATCACTATGACCTGATTTAATAGATCTCTCACATGAATCTTAAAGTTCTTACATTAAAACTTTTCGAATTATATTTTGAATTTTTTCGGAGAAGTTCTTCAATAAGTTTTGTTTTTTCATTCACCTTTGTCGCATATGTGAAATCACCATAACAATATGGATACCTAAAATTATTTTTATTTCCACCACAAGTGTACATCGCTGGATTTTGATCCACTTTCATCTTAGAAAACTTTTTAGCCGAATCTTCCGAGTGTTGTTTAACTTCTTGACTGGCAATAAAATCAATATACCCTGGTCCCATATTATAGCTTTGAATAATTGTATCCATGCTAACATCATTTTCCGTTCCATATTTGTACATTTGAGCAAAGTGTTTTACCCCTTGTTTAATGCTCAAGCTTATCTCTTTAATTTCATTTGGCTTTAATCCAAGTGATTCAGAAGACTGCATAGGGTCGTTGCCCTCACCCCTACTCTCTTGGTACATAATTCCTAACAAAAGTGCTGTTTTCCCTCCTAAATTATATTTTTCTAATTCCTTTTTCAAGCTGGGCTCATATTGTAATAAACGTTTTTCGGTAGCAAGCACTTTATTTTTATGAATATTGGTTTTATGATTAAAATATAATATCCCAAGTATTGTTCCTAAACCTAAAATACTAATAAAGAATAATATAATAATTTGTTTTTTACTCGTATTCTTCATATATTATTCCTTCTCGTATAAGAAATTCCATTTTTCGATGGTGGTTGGTTATTTACAAAAGATGTAATAATCATCTATTTCCCTGCTCCTTTTTAGACTCAAAATTATTTTTTTAGGTGTAAAGTTTAATATAGGAATTTAAAGATAAAGTAAAGATAAGATAAAGATATAGTAAAGATAAGACAAAGATATAGTAAAGATAAGACAAAGATATAGTAAAGATAAGACAAAGTGCATTTTTTAGAGTACTTTAAAAAGATATTGGTACAAACGGATATGAGGGACAACTTGTTGATATGAATGGATATAGTAATAATGGAGAAGTTATCGTACAAGTTATTAATTATTTAGATAGCATTCCAGAAGAAGATTTACCCTATCTTTTTGATATGCTTTATATAGAAAACTACAAGATAAAATATAAGAAAAAACACCCGCCTGAATTGGAGGATTTTTCAATTCAGACGGGTTATTCTTTGAATCGTTTCCGTACTCCTCCAAGTATCACACTTTTTTTTAAAACTTTGTTGTTCTTTGTTTTGCCCAATTGATACATTTCTTTTCAATTAAATGATACGATAATATAGAACAAAGTATTGTCATTGTAATACATAAGATAAGAAGGAACAGGATAGGTATCTTTGCATACAAAAGTTTAAATAGTACCATCATGATTGGAAAATGACACAAATAGATACTATATGAAATTTCTCCTAAGTATACAAATACACCCTTATTTAAAATAGCTTTTACTTTTAGGTTACTCATAGCCATTATAATAAGTATACTAACACCAATTACGACACCCCAATCTTTTAATAAGAACGTAGTATCATTACGAGAAAACCCAAAAATCAAAATGGAATATAAATATAGAATAATCCCTAATGCAGTAAGAAGTCTTCTTTTTAATTTTTTCATATTCCTATATAAGTAGATAAGTTTTTCCTGATGCTTAAAAAGGAGCATTCCAACCATAAACATAGATGTAAAATGCAGTGTATCGGCATAACCATTATAAAATCCCTCAGCTTTCCCAATATGCAACATATTAAGAAATATACTAATTAAAGAAAAGCTCATAGCAAATAGTATCGTTTTCTTCCAACTCTGTTTATAAAAAAGAAGGAATAACAAAGGAAACACAATAGATATACGCATTTCTTGAGCCAATGACCAGATAACTGGATTATAATTTTCCGTAAAAAAGTTATTAAGAAGCACAAAGTGATTGATAATATCTAATTTTGTTATAGACCCTTGCCACCTATCATAGAACCAATCTCGTAGTCCTGTCACTTCATACGGCGAAAACAAAATAAATAAAGCAAAGGTGATGAATATCCAGAAATAATAAGGGATATAGATTCGTACAAATCGCTTAATTAAATATCCCCAATAATTTGTTTTTGAATGATAAATTGCCATAGATAACACAAAACCACTGAGTATATAAAAAACGATTACAGCTTCCCCGCCAGCCCATAAAAACCTAAGCGGGGAGAATTTAATAGAATTAGGCAACGATGGTAGCATTAAACAAAAATGTCCAAATACCACTGTAATAGCCGCTAATCCTCGTATTGAATCTAATTCTTTTATTCTCTTACTCATAAAATGTTCTCCTTGTAAATTGTAGATGTTGCTGTTAATAAAGATTACTATACTAGTACGGTGGGAGCATTATACATATTGTGCTTATTCTTTAAAAAATTCCTGATATAAGCTGTACAAAGTCAATCTGTGTATCATGTGAAAGGAATCTTCGTATTTAGGCATATTATTTTTCATAATCTTTTGTCATGAAATGAAATAGATACTACACTTCCAGAAATCGTAATGTCAAATGTAACACACCGTAAACAATGCTTCCCGTAGCTCCCAAACAAGAAATAAAGGATCTTTCCATACCATCTTTTCATTTTGAGTGAAGGCAGTTACCCCAATGGTTTAAATGCTATCCTTCTCACATAATGGTTCTTGTTAGTTACCACTGAGATACAATTACTTGAGGACATTGACTATAACCTTGGCGGCCTGCGCGATTAGTTCATTATCATAGGTAGCATCTTCCTTATCTCGGCTGGACAGAATTGCGATGATAATGGGTGCTCTATTCGGTGGCCAAACGATGGCAATGTCATTTCGTGTTCCGTAGCTTCCAGCTCCAGATTTATCACCGACTTCCCAATCTTTTGGTACGCCAGCGCGGATGAGTTTGTCTCCTGTAGCGTTTCCACGCATCCAATCCGTAAGGATTTTACGTTTGTCAGTTGGGAGCGCATTTCCGACCGTGAAAGCCTTAAGATCGGTAGCAAGTGTTTTTGCTGTACTTGTATCACGAATGTCTCCCGGAATAGCTTCGTTCAAATCTGTCTCAAAGCGATCAGCCATGGTAACCTTATCACCAATCTGTCTAAGCGCTTTTTCAAATCCTTTAGGTCCGTCTAGCTTCTTGAATAAAAGGTTCCCTGCGGTGTTATCACTGTAACGAATAGCAGCCTCCGCAATTTCCCCAAGAGTCATACCGGTATCCACGTGTTTCTCTGTAATTGGTGAATACTCGACTAGGTCATCTTTTGTATAGGTGATAACTTCATCGAGTTTGTCAATTGAATTTTGCTGTAGCACTGCTCCTGCAGCCAGAGCTTTGTAGGTAGATGCGTAAGCAAATCGTTCATTAGGTCGATAAGTTACTGCCTGGTTTGTCCCGGTGTCGATAGCATAGACACCCAGTCGAGCGTTAAACTTTTTCTCGAGTTGTGCGAACTCTCGATGAGTCGCATGATTTACATGTTTAGTTTTCTCTGCTTTTTCTTTTGCTTCCACCTGCAATGGTTCACCTGTAAAAAGTTTTACACTTGCAAGGCTTAAACTTAGTATTCCAACACACATCCCTATTTTTAACATCCTTGTACTTTTCAAAATGATCAGTCCTTTCATATTTTGCAATACTTAAAATAGATATCAAACGGGATACATTGTATCCAATTTGGGCACTCATTTTTAGGATTATACTTAATAGACAATCTAAGTAATAAGTTTGTTCCACATTTACAAAAAAAATTAAATTTAAGATAAAGTAGAATCTGTGGTTTATAGTAACGGAACGTAAATGGTAATAAAATACAAAAATAATATCCTTACTGGCATTTCATTCAATACTGTAGTCTTTATATATTTTAAGACAGATACAGTATCAAAGATTTTTCATCAAAAATGATGATTTTTGATAATTACAAAACAGAAAAAAATTGATCCTTTATGATTTTTTTATTTGTCGTAATCAATTTATAAATTTTTATCATTATATAAAATAAAGGCTATCCATTAGGAAAGCCTCTATTTTATATAATTCCTATTACAAGAATTTCACACGCTATCTCTATAACTACCTTTAACATCCTATCTATATTATAGATTTCCATAATACCTTCAAGTTGGGCAAACATACGATGAATGAATCGAAAAATTTCACTTTAAAACTAAGTATTATTTCTGAAAAAACATGTTTTATTTTTTCACCTGGAACGTTGCTTCCACCTCTACCTTTTACATTTTCAATCATCATAGTAACAATCATGTTTGGCGCATTTGCATCGAAAGCTGCAAACCATCCAAATTCTTTGCCCTCTGCTTCCTTCGATTCTTTCAGTTCTGCTGTACCTGTTTTACCAGCAAGAATTATACCATCAACCTTAGCAATTCTCCCTGCACCGTCGGAATCGTTAATTACCTTTATTAACGTACTCTTTACTATCTCTTGATTCTCTTTAGAAATCACATTTTCTTTCCATTTTTTCACTTCTTTTTCTTCTTTTATAAGATGAGGCGACGGAATATTCCCTTCATTTACAATCGGTGCATATGTTAATGCTAAATGAAGAGGCGTCATTAATACTTGTCCTTGTCCGTATCCTGTGTCTGCTAGTTGAATATCATTTTTTATCCTATCTTTTGCAATTATTGAAATAGGAAATTCGTATTCGATTGGTAACTTTTCATGAAATCCGAACTTCTTAAGTTCACTTAAATACTGATCTTTGCCCATTTTCAAAGCTTGTTGCGCAAAATAAATATTATCAGAGTACTTCATTGCCTTATCAAAATCAATTGGACTAGCATCTTTCACACGTGTTACATAGTAATTTCCCCACGATGAATCTTTTGTCCACTTTAATCCTTCAATTTTAAATTCTTCCTTCGGATTTATTGTTTTCGTTTCCAAACCAATTGCACCTGTAATCGTTTTAAATACGGAACCTGGTACAAATGCCTGTGTGAAGCGATTTATCATTGGCTTTTTTGAGTCGTTATTCCATGCTTCTCGTTGGGCTTTTGATGCTCCTCTAACGATCATATTTGGATCATAAGCAGGACTACTTACGAGTGCGATTGCTTCACCGGTTTTTGGGTTAATCGCTGCACTAGATCCTGCTTCATTTTTCATTTCCTTGTAAATTTTTTCTTGAATTGAAGTATCAATTGTTAACGTAACATTTTCTCCATCTTTTGCTTCTTTTTTTGCTAAGTTTTTAATCTCTTTTCCATTCACATCTTCCATAAATACGCGTCCCCCCTTTTCACCGCGCAATTTATCTTCTAATACTTTCTCTAAACCTGTTTTACCCACTAAATCATCCGCTTGATACCCTTCGTTTGTAACTCCTCAGCATTTACTTTTCCTACATATCCTGTTAAATGCGCTGCCGCTTCTCCTAATGGATATGTACGAATATTTACTGGGTGAGATGAGACACCTTCCAATGAAATATAATCATTTTGCATTGTCCCTTCTGGTAAAATACCAATTGGTACAAAAGAATCTGACTTTATCCATTTTGCTGTAAGCTTCTGGTCAACCTCTTCTACAGACATATTAAGTAATTGTGCTACTGTTTCTTTCGTTTGCGCTGCCGTTTCTCCTAATTTCTCTGGAATAATTCCAACTTCAGTTGCTTTTCCATTCGTTGCAAGCTCTTTTCCATTTCTATCATATATTTCTCCACGTTTTCCTTGCTCTGTTTGCATACGTACTTTGTAATCTTTTTTCATACCTGGGAAAATGAAGTCTGGAGTCCAACCTATTTTCCAAGATTCCTTATCCTTATCTTTATCTTTCACGAGTTTTGCTTCATGGATGAATGAAACTGTTCCTCCATCCGTATCCATATTAACTTCAAAAAGAAGACTTTCTTTATCTTTAGCATTCTCTCCTTTGGTTTTAATTTTTAAATTCTTTACTCCAATACCTTCATAGATTTTTTGATATTTCTCTGTGAAATCCTTTTTAGAAATCGTCTTTTTTGCATGTTCTGATAAATGATCATACATATTTGTAAATTTCTTATCATTCCATAATTTCACATATTCCTCAAATGCTTGTTCTGGTGTTTCGCCTTTATTGCAACCTACCAACATAAGTCCGAAACAAAAGAAAAGTAGCATCCATAATTTTTTCAATTCAATCTTCTCCTTTAATTAAATTAGAATGGCATCAATACTGTGGACCCCTCTTAGATAAACAAGCAATTGTTTTAATTAAATAGCTTTTATCATTAGTTTTAGATTCATAAATTGCTATGAATATTATGAACCTACTGACTCTTCACTAGCCCATAAAAATCTAAGATATGATAATTTTATATAGTTTGTTAGAAAAGGTATTATCAAAAAAAATGTGAAATAACAACTCTAATAGCTGCTATTTCACGCATTAAATCTACTGTTTTTTTATTCTCTTGTCCGTAAAGATTTTGATCTAAACAGGATCTCTTAAATCCTGATAATCAATATCTTTACTAGGTAGAAATATGAAAAAATTTTACTGTTTCTGATTAGAGCTATCGGTATTGCTAGTTTCACCATTTATACGTTGCTTTTTCAAATCAAAGTATGCGTCTAAGATATCTTTTCCAATTAATGAGTTAATACCACCTTTATCATTATGAACCCATGGGACCACTACAGAAAAAGCTACTTCTGGATTATCGTATGGAGCATATCCAACCAATGTTAAATTGTAACACTCAATGCGTTCACCTTTTTCATTCCTACCAATTGGATTCTCTCCCCCATATACCGTTTGAGCTGTTCCGGTTTTACCAGCTGGTTTATATGGAGCTTGTTTGAAATACCTCACACCAGTTCCATCACCTTCTTGAAATACCCATCTAAAACCTTCTTTTACTCGCTCAATGTATTCTTTTTCTACATCAACTCGATTTAATACAACAGGTTCTATAGATTGAACTACTTTGCCAATCTCTTCTTTTTCCACTGTTTGTTCACGTATTTCTTGCACAATCTGTGGCTGCATCCTATATCCATCATTTGCAATTGTAGAAATATATTGTGCCAATTGAAGTGATGTATACGTATCATACTGACCTATGGAGAAATCCAGTAAAAATCCAGGCTGAGTATCTTTCTGTCTTGTTTGTCCTATTATTTCATTCGGTAAGTTAATCCCTGTCGGAACTCCTAAACCAAATTGTTTGAAATAATAACGCATTGTGTCAAATGCAGATTGTTTGATATCCAATGTACCATTCGGTACATAATTAACCCCAGCTATTTGTAACGCTGTATGGAACATGTATACATTGGATGATACTTGTAAAGCTCTTAAATCATTAATATTCCCAAAACCAGACACATTCCATGACTTTTTAGCTTGCGTACCTTTAAATTTCATAGGTGCATCATAAAATGCATCTCCTGGCTTTATAGCTCCTGTTTGGTATCCAGTTAATAAGGTAGCACCTTTTACAGCTGAACCTAACTCATAAGAAGTTATCATGTTACCTAATGCAAAGTCTTCCAGCTCTGTTTTCCCATCTTTTTCAGCAAATTTTTTACCAGCCATAGATAAAATTTGTCCCGTTTTAGGGTCCATCATAACAACAAAAGCACGATCCATTAATGGTTCCGAACTTTTAAAAGCTCTTAAATTTTTCTCAATACTTTCTTCCACTTTCTTTTGCAATTCCATATCAATTGTTAATGTTAAATTATTACCACTTTTCCCTTTCGACACTGTTTCTGTTTTAATAATATTTCCTGATCTATCAGTAATATTTTTCACTTCTTCTTTTTTACCATGTAATACATCTTCATATCTTTGTTCAATATAACTTTTTCCAACCCGATCATTACGATTGTATCCACGCACTAAATACGAAGCTAAGTGTTCTTTAGGCAATCCTTCTTCCCTGCTTGTTATATTCCCTAATACAGAACGAAATAAATCACCATTTACATAATTACGTTCCCAGTCAACTGTTGCGTCTACCCCTGGAAAATCTGTTAGGTTTTCGCTTATTCGTGCATACTCCTGTTCTGTCGCATCTCTTTTAATAATTTGAGGGGTCATTTGATAACCAGAACTCATCTTACTTTTAATCGCTAACACTTTTAAATCTTGCAGCGTTAATTTTGCTAATTCTTCTTCTGTAATACGATTTCGTCTTAACTCTTCAATTTTCTTGTCTAACTCTTTCCCTTCTATGCCCTTCTTTCTCAGATTTTCTTCATCTTGTTTAGTAACCTTTTCTTTGGCTTGCTCCTTATTTAATTGCATCCAAAAATCTTTTTTATCTATCTCAGTTAACTTATTTATGTCTTCTTCAGGAATTTCAAGTACATTTGCTAAATCTTTCGCCGTTTTTAAAATATCCTCAAGTTTTATCCCCTTTAACCTTGTATACGTAATAGAACGAAGGGGGCGATTATCAACGACTGGTTTCCCTTCTCGATCAAAAATCTTCCCACGAGGTACTGAAAGACCTATTGTTTTATTGTTGTTTTTTTCCACTTCATTTTTATAAGTCTCTCCATCAACAATTTGTAATCTTCCGAGCTGAACAATAATAGCTGAAAATAATAAAAATATACAAACAAACAAAACGTTTAATCGGAGAGGTATATATGGGGGCTTTTTCTTTTCTTTTTGCTTTTTCATATATCCTCCTTTTGTATCTTTAATGAGTTTCCTGCGGTTGTATCACTATTTATTTGTTACATACTTTCCATTCCGGTTTAAAATGACTAATTTAAACGGAGTTCTTACATAAGCCAAAACTTATCAATTAAATACGGTGAAAAACATAAAAATAACAGTTTATTCAATCGGTATAATGTATCCATACCTTTGGAGGTATTTGTGAAATAGAAACACCTTTTGCTTGATTTATATTGGAAGCCTGCCCTATTATTTCTGCAACTTTCACTGGAAGTGCTACATTGGTAAGTCGACTTACTTCTAAAAGAGTTATACTTATACCTACTTTTAACACTATTTTTCATAATGATTATTCCTTTCTTAACATATTAGCTAAAAAATGTTGTAACACTTAATAGACAATGTAAGTAATGAAATAGTTCCACATTTACAAAAAAAAAAATTAACTTTAAGATTAAGTAGAGTTCAAAAAGGGAGGATTTTATGATTCTTACAAAAAAAAAGAAACATATGTATTTAGCGATTGTTATCATTATTAGTGTTGTTTTGATAATTTTATTTAAAATAAATTTCATCTCAGTTACTATCACTACTTCTTTAGCTGAAAGAGGTAAAATTCTTGATCAAAATGAGGTAATACTGGCTACAAATAAACAGAGCAAATCCTTGTATTATACTTACAATGATGATTGTTCAAATAAACTTGATATAAGGAACTTGTTAAGCCTTTTAAAACAATTTTCATCAGAATTTCATCATGATATTTCTTTGAAAAATGTACAGTTAGAATTACAAAATTCTTGTAAAAAACAGGATAAAGATGAAATACTGTTATATTCAGACTTAAATGATAGTGAATTTGAATTTTTCGCCAAAAATAAAACCAAAAATATAATAGTAAAAAACGAATGGATACGATTTTACCCACAACATGAAATTGCATCACAGGTCATTGGGTATACAGATTTAAACACTTATTCTAATGATGTTTCTGCCGGGAGGAATGGAATTGAGCTTCAGTATGAAAACGATTTAAAAGGTACATCAGGAAAAACTCTTATATTTCAAATAAACAATAAAAAATTATCTTGGGACATCCAAAAGGCACAAAAAGGAAAGGATATTCATTTAGCATTAGATTATAAACTACAACATAAAACAGAAGAGGTACTAAGATCTAACATCAAAAATATACCTGATGCTGATGGTGGATATGCTGTAGTGATTGATGCAAAAACCGGTAAGGTATTAACAATGGCTAACTCATCAATCTTCGATCCTAATATACTAAATCCACAATTATCATCAATTGAAAAAGAAAATTTGATATTACTTTCTCAAAATAAAACAATCCGAAAATTAAAGTATGGTGACTCTTATGTGAATATGGGATCAACAATAAAACCTCTTACTATTTTGATTGGATTAAACGAAAAGCTTTTTCAACCTGCTGATACATATTTAGATACAGGTAAATTCCAATATAATGACCAAAATAACATTGCCAATGCTACTGGGACTCCAACTGGTGAAATTACACCGAGTCAAGCTATTATTAATTCATCCAATACATTTATGACAGCAAAAGTAGCGCTTCCCTTATTCAACCAAAATAATGGGAATATAGAAAAAGTAGCCACTATCTGGACAGATTATTTAAAACAATTTGGTCTCCGTTCTAAAACTGGCATTGATTTACCCTTTGAAGAAGAAGGACAATATCAATTACATCCATCTAGTAAGTTTGAAAATGGGATTTCTGCTTTATTAAATGCCTCTTGGGGAGGAAACGAAGTGCATACTCCTCTCCAACTCGCTCAATACGCAGCAACTCTTGCAAGGAAAGGGGAAAAATACAAACCTCAAATCGTAAATGCTATCATTGATAATGATGGTAAAAGAAAGAAAGAATTTAAACCAATCTTAGAAAGTTCAAATCGTTATCCTTCAAGTTTTTGGAGCGTCTTACAAAATGGAATGAGTCATAATATACAAGAAATTAAAAACTTGCCATTTGACGTTGCTGGTAAAACAGGAATAACAAGTTCTCCAAACGAACAAGAAAGAGTTATAGATCACTCTCTTTTCATTGCATATGCTCCTACCAAGGATCCGCAAATTGCTATTTCTGTTATTATTCCTGGTGGTGATTCTAAAACAAATAGTGCAGCTGTTGTTGCAGCAGAAATATTAAAAATTTGGGATAATCTCCAAAAAGAGAATAAATAATAAAAGGCAGGTTCTATAAAATGAACCTGCCTCTTTTACCATATAGAATCTATACTCTTTATTTTCCAAATGCCATCATTACCTTTTTCAAAAATGAAAGAATACTCAATGTCACTTAAAATATAATCTTTTTTCACATAACCTGTATTACCATTAATTGTAGTTATTTTTATATATCCATCATTCTCCACTTTTTCTGGAATCCAAGCTTTTACTATTTCGTTAGATACATGATATAAAACTTCGGCTTCAGGTTTTGGTTCGGCTAAAATTTTTGTTTCTTTTCCGGTAACAGTCGCATATATATAATGTCCCGGTTTTGTTTGATTACTTTCTGTCAAACCACTTGGTATTTTATATAGTGTTTTATTAGCATTGACAAATTCTCCCCCCATTGTAAGAGCAACTTGCAGATCATGAAAAATATCTTCATCAATCTTCCATTCATCCTTATTATAATTTCTCCCTTTAAAAACAAACTCATCATTTAATGCTTTATATAAATCATTCTTATTTTTATAATTTGTGCTCTGATATAATTCACTCATAAATTGTTTTAGTGATGGATCTTGATAGGATTCATCCTTTGTTTTAACCTCAATTTGAGTACTGCTTTGTACAGGTGGTTTATTTTTATCAAGCCAAAGTGGTTGAATAGCAAACAAGATAAAAACACAAGCGAGAGCAACTGTAATAGTTACTGTTTTTTTAGGAAACATTCTTCTATATTTAGGGGAATCTACCTCTTGATTTTGATTTATGGATTGTTTTATTTTATAAATAAATTCTTCTTCATCTTTACGCTGTTTCATTGGTCCATTTTTTAATTCTTTATACCAACCAGGCTTTCTATCATTGTTCATAATTTTTATCCTCCCCTAATACTTTTGAAACTCGTACACGAGCTCGGTGTAGCCGAGATTTCACAGTTCCAATAGACACTCCTAATGTTTCGGCTATTTCATCATAAGATAATTCATATTTAGCATCTAATATTAATATTTCACGATGTTTTTTCGGTAGATTTAGTACAATATTCCAAATTCCATCTATGTCCTCTTTGTTAAAAAATTCTTCTTCTGCTGAAGGATACTCCTTATCATCCCTAAAAAATCCTACTAAAGAAACCCTCTTAAAATAGGAAGATTTCAAATGATTTAGTGCGGTATTCCTTGTAATTTTTAATAACCACGTTTTAACAGATGATTCATTTCGAAATGAATGCCAATTTTTAAATACTTTTATAAATACATCTTGTGTTATATCATCCGATAAATGTGTGTCTTTCGTAATAATAAATGAATAATTCCATACATCTTGCCAATGTTTTTTTATAATATAATCAATTTCATCATGATTACAATTTTTAATAACCTTATGTTCCATCTTGACACCTCAAACTGGTTTGAATATACATAATAACTTTCCCTCGCTTTTTTTACTTGATTCAATATATAGACAAGGCAAACGTTTCGTTTGTTCCATTTTGCATTAAAACTAATATAATTAAGCTCGAGTACAAAGACCTAATATGCTTATAAATAGTTTTTGAAAAGGATCTCTTGCTCATCTCTCTCTTTATGTCACCACGTATTATAATGTCCAATTATCTCGTCAGAACTATATATTATGGTTATTTTTCGAAGCTTATAAAAATGAAGGTGAAAAAATAGTCAAACAACATAAAAAAGCTTAGATTAATACAATCAATAGCTATTCCCATTGGCTGTATCATTTTTAATTTTGGAGGAAATAAAAGCTAAGAAAAGTAAAAGATAAACTTTAACACCGTCCAAAAAGTCGCAATTTTGTGTACACAGGGTAAAGTAAGTTGAATTGGATATATATAAATGAGATACGCTCATTTTTTTCGGTTTTGGGGTATCTCGTTTCCGTTAGCTTGATGACGATGGGGTATGGCAACCAAAAGCAAAATATAAGGCCATAGCCCTGGTAGAGAAATCAAAAAAACGAAATACAGGGGGCACTGGTCTATAGGAGTGTATAGTGTCAAATAAATTTTTGAAGCATTGGGTATAAAGCATTCTATACATAATGTGGAATACAGTGTCCAATTTTTTGTTAGTATTCTAACATCTACCTAATAAACAAACTCCCCTACTGATAGGGGAGTTTGTTTATTAGGTATTATTAATATCGTTTACTACTAACTTCTTTTTGCTTAAATAAACTGCTCGATCCGATTTTTTTGCAACTTCTTGTGAATGCGTAACAACAATTACACACTTATTCTCTTGATGAGCGAGCTTCTGAAACAACTCAATAATCTCTTTTGCTGTTTCTCCATCAAGATTTCCTGTTGGTTCATCAGCAATAAGTAAATCCACATTACAAGATAGCGCTCGAGCAATTGCTACACGTTGTTGTTGCCCGCCACTTAGTTGCAAGACATTTCGTTTCGCTTCTATTTCTGTGAGTCCTACTTTCTCTAATAACTCTAATGCCCTTGCCTTTTTATTTTGTACCTTAACACCTGTAATTTCCATTGCCGTTAGTACATTCTGAAGAGCAGTCATATAGGTAATTAAATTATAGGATTGGAAAATCACGGATACACATTGATTACGGTATCGATCCAAACCAATTTTTCGAATATCCTTGCCATTATACAGTACATAACCCTGCTTGGGCATATCCAGCCCACAACCTAAGCTAAGAGTTGTAGTTTTACCAGATCCAGATGGCCCTAAAATCGTATAGAAATGCCCTTTTTGAAAAGAAAAGTTAACATTATCTAGTATCGTTACTTTTTTTCCGTTACTTTCATAATAATAATTTAAGCTTTTAAATTGTAAAATCGTCTCCATATCGCGCCTCCTTATTCATCTTTTAGAAGAATTTGTTTTGGATTTAAGCGTAGAATAGATAATGCTGGAAGAATGGTTGCTAGTATAGCAATAGTTAGTCCAATTCCCCCCATTTTCCCTAAATCCTCTCCTGTTACACTTACATCAATTTTATCAATTAGATCCTCTGTTTGGTTTTGTAGAGTACCACCAGGTCCAGACACCATTACACTACCATTTTGTGGATTGTCTTTTTCTTCGCTTGCTGTAGCAATTTCACTCGAAAGTAAATTATCCCCTATGAATTGAGAAACTTTAGCTCCTGTTGTCAGGGATAATCCAAATGCTAAAATAGCAATACATACTACTTCTACTACGAACTGCGCCATCAGTTTCCATGTTTTCTCTCCAATGGACAATAAAATCCCCATTTCCTTACGACGTGATTTAATTGATAACATAATGATTAATCCCAAGATAATAGCACCTGCAATAGATACAATATAGATAATCATTTGAGAAGTAGAAGAGATATTTTCGATAGGACCAATCATTTGTTTGTACAATGAATCATGTGCATCTAACTTAAAATAATTAAAATCAATATCAGATTTTTTTGCTTCTTTTTTAAATGCATCAATGTCTTGTGGATCGTTCAATAAGTACACGACTTGAATGCTACTACTAGTACCTTCATCTGCTTCTAATTTTTTTAAAGTAGAGTGAGGCATATATAGCTTATTAGCTGGATCCATTATAGGAGGAGCATGTTCACCCAGTGCTTGCTCATTCGTTTCGTAAATACCAATAATTTCTAATTCAAGAGTTTTCTTCTTATCCCCTGATTGAATTTTAACCTTATCTCCTACTTTCAATTTGTTTTGTTCCGCTAATCGTTTTTCCATTAAAGTTACATTCTGATCTTTCATCTCTTCTGTAATTGGTTTCCCATCAATGATTTTACTTTTTCCATTTTTAAAACTTTCTTGTAATAAAGTCTTGCGAACTCCTTCTATCATAAAAGAAGAATTCATATCTATTTCTGAACCTGAACCTCCTCGTACACCCGCCATTCCGGCTCTACCTTTTCCTTCTTCTTCTCCTTCTGAAGCTCCTACTAATTTAAGCCCATCCGAAATTCCGAAAGTATTGGTTATATAATTATAGTCTTTTACATACTTGGACTTCGCTAATTGTTCTGCTTCTTTTGTGTTGAGATGTGGCGGCTTAGGCATTTCTCCAGTTTCCCTTGCTTGTTTTCCTAATTTATCAAAATCAAGACCTAAAGTAACATCTGCACCCAGTTTTTTTCTTGCTGAATCAGCAGCTTTTTTTGATGCATTTTGGATTGTGAATCCTGCCAGCACTAAATTTGTAACAATCAGGAAGACGGCTATCAAAATTAATGATGTTCCTATTCTTTTTTTCATACTGAGAATTGCGCGTTTTATAAAATTCATTTTTTCTAACCTCCTTGATAGTTGTTATTCTATATACACTATCTGGAGTTTGTATGGAATTATTCAATCGTTTATCTAGAGATATAAGGAGTTTATATGTAGTTATTCATTTATACATTTCTAGGTTCTGTTGCACAATTTTGTAACATCAAAATAGAGGAAGGAATTACAACTACATGTTACGGGGCTATTTCATACAACCATTATACGTTGGGTTCATCCCAACTCAATGAGCAGATACGGAAACTCATGAAGCAAACAATAATTCCTGGAGAGCAGATGAAACTTATATCAAAATCAAAGAGGAACAAATGTATTTATATGGTTCTATTGCAAAGTTTTTCTAAGGGAAGTTAAAATGTAAGAAACATGAGGCGAGGAGAATACTATATGGGATATTTTAAAGGAAAACAATTTAAGAAGGATATTATTTTAGTAGCCGTTGGCTACTATTGTCGTTTTTCTTTAAGCTATCGCGATATCTCTGAACTTTTGAGAGAGCGTGGCATATCGGTTCATCCAACAACTATTATGCGTTGGGTCCATGAATATGGAAATTTGATCTATCAAATCTGGAAGAAGAAAAACAAAAAGGTACAATCATCGTGGAAATTAGATGAAACTTATATAAAAGTGAAAGGAAAATGGCGTTATTTATATCGTGCGATCGATAAGGGTGGATATACATTGGATATTCAACTTCGAAAAACAAGAGATCATCAGGCGGCATATGCTTTTATGAAAAGATTGGTGAAGGCTTTTGGAGAACCAACAGTTCTCACAACAGACAAAGCCCCAGCGCTACTTTGCGCGTTTAACAAATTAAAAGAACAAGGTTTTTATAGACGTACAACTCATTGTACAGTCAAACATTTGAACAATCTCATTGAACAAGACCATAGACATGTAAAAAGGCGTTTTGCCAAATCTATAGGATTTCAAAGCCTTCGTCATACTTCACGTACCTTGAAAGGTATTGAAACCGTTCATGCTCTATATAAACAAAAACGAAGTTTGCAACAACCAAACTTCGTTTTTTCGACGTATAATGAATTACAACAATTACTAACGATTGCATAAAATCCATCTGCAATCATACCAACTTTTTCTCTGTTAAAAAACTTTGCAACAGAACCCCTTAGTATATCTGATGAAATAGAACTTAAATTCAATCCAAAAGGGGGATCGCCAGCATTTCGGAAACAACCCACGCTAAGCAAAAAATACAATAAGCTGCCCATATGGATAGCTTATTTACATAAAATTCGTTATTGGAAGTTAATTATATTTTTCTACGTACTAAATAAAAAGCTAAGGAACTCATAATAATAGGTGTAACCAAACTAGAAGAATATGCGCTAGTAATAGTAAAAAGAGAGAGTATAAGTATATAGATAACAGATATTCCTATAAATAGAGGAATTCCAAATCGAAACTTTTTACATTGTTTTATGTTCCTGTATAATACTTCTCCAATTAGGCAAGCTACAAGATCTAGTATACTACCAAATATGATGAGAATTATAATGAATCCAACTATGTTAGGCAAATCATTCTGGGAAGAATAACTAGGATCAGAAATATATGGTATTAAGAACCATATAATAATAAAAGTAAGCAGACTTGCAGCATAACTAATTAAAAATCTTTTCATTTGTATCTCCTGTATAATTCATAATGTTATTTCTATTATATGACAATTTTTTTACGCAAGATAGATAAAATATAATATGTATACCGCATTCATGATTGGTTGACATAACGTCTCATTAGCGAAAGTCATTTTAAAATTCTACATGTGGACTTTTTTCTTGTTCTTGCGAATAAACCACCAAATCAAAGCTAGAAGTAGTATGATAAGCGGTATTTTCTGAATAAAGAGAAATCCTTTCCAAAAATCAAGTCTAGTACTGTTTGGCGAAGCTGTTGCCATCGTACCTATAAAAAGTGCCAATGGACTTGCAAGTATATTTATCCCTAAACCGACCATTACGAATGATAGATTTTTATCCCTAATTTTTCGTGACCCGGCCTTAATAAACATAAATATTGCAGTACCGATTATAAGAAACAGTACCCCATAATAAAACAACATACTTAAAATATTTAACATATTATCCCTCCACGACTTTAATTGTACCATCAGCAAGGACAATTTTGTATAAATTTGGATGAATAAACGATCTAATTCTGCTGATTCAAAATGGCTATACCAGCACGTGAAATCAACGAAAATCCCCCTTTAATAGTTTTATAACTAACACCTCCATCATGGTTTAGATTCTTTAATATGTAAATATATTACAATTCAAGAAACATAAAACCATTTATTGCGAATGTTGAGTTAAGATATGTTATATGATAATAACGATAGATGATTATTATCATATACATAAAAAGTCCTACATTAAGTAGGACTAAATAACTTTTGCAATCCCAACAAGCAACCTCATAAACAACGGAATTATTTGAACCACGATATAACCGATTCCAGGGCGAGATATAAGTGAGAATTCTCGTTCCTGGCTACCAACCTTAATGCACAATCCACCGCATAACGCTACAGTGGAAAAGAGCTGCTTTTCCTGAGTTGCCTAATATAATTTTCTAAAACTTCATGTATGCCTCTACTACATTAATTAATACAATATTAATTAACTTGAAATTGCTTACTATATTTGAACTTAGAACCATCACGGAAAACAGATACATATTTTCCAGAAGTGTATACATCTGTGAATTCAGTCGCCCAAACTGGATATAAATGTCCAGGTTCACCAAAACTTAGGTAAATTGTTTTATAGCGATGCATTGAACCATCTGTGTGTACTTTGTATATTTTTAAAATAGCTTTATCATCTGTTTTTACCGTATCTTGAGTATAGTAAAATCTATCACCAGATTCATAAGAATCTTTCACAAGCAAAGTTTGTGTACCTGCATATGGTAACTGTCCAATATCAGTTAATCCCCATAAATCTTTAGATGCCTCTGTATAAGGCTCTTGGTAAGGCAGCAGCTTGTGTAGTTGGTTTAATCATTTATACTGCTGTAAAGCCACCGAATGTTAATGCTCCAATAAGTGCTAATTTACCTAATTTCATTATTATTCCTCCAATTTATTCATATGATAATTTTTAAATTTATATATCCATCTATTTACATTATAATATTTTTTGTATTTTTTCAAATATATGCCTCAAAAAGGTAATATAAGTATTCTCTGTATTCGAAACTAGCGTTGCTGTAACTACACGTAAGGTAAATGTATTAGACCTCCAACACGTATAGATCGTCCTGATTTCAAAACGGGAGTAAAAACATTTAATTTTTAACGAATTTACCGGAAGAATTCTCCTTCCTCAAGCGTGTGAAGGGCGATAGCCCAACGGTAGGTGGGAGATGTATTTCGGTTTGGCATAGCCAAAAACTTTTAATAAACTAGCTATATGAAGTTCTTTGATAACTTGATATAGGAGGTTGCAGGAAGAAAATAGAGTGCGAAAACCAAGCCATTCGGTTCCTGTGTAACATATCAATCATACCAAGAGAGAGTCCAAGCGTTGGACATCTATGGGAGGAACACCCCGAAATAACGCTCAGGGAGTCGAAAAGTTACTTTCGTCGTGGAACTGAGAAGTTTCCGCTTCAAGCTTTGCTAAGTGGCGAGTAGTTCACTAAACATTCTTTCTATCAAACAATAAAGACATTTAAAAATCTAAGCTATCTTTCATAGTATCCCCCTACTAACTCTATTTCCCATTAAAATCTATCATCTATTTTTTAATTCTTCATTATCAAAGTCTGGGAATTTTGTTGCAAAAAATTCTTGAAATAAACATAGAATGTCATTTCCCTTTAAATTACTAGGCTTATGAAGTTAATCCAAACAATTACAGTACAAATAATAACTTATTCTAACCTAATAGTAAAAAAACAATTTTCTTAAACATATAAGACACACTTCTAAATCATAAAAATCATCTCATATATAGCATTACAAAACTATCCCTGTTTATTTTTGCAAAAATAATCAATCACATAAATACAAAAATAAGAGATTACTAAATTAATCTCTTCTTTTGATATGTATTATTCTTTACTAGCAAGATTTTTAATGTTATCCGCAAATACTTTAGCAATCATATTACCTTCTTCATTTGTATAGTGAGGAACTAACAATTTGGGATTTACTGTTCTTAACGTCTCTCTTATTACTAACAATTCAGGAGACATACCGTTCATAACATTTTCTGCATCTTTTTTCATAGTGTTATAATCACTTTTAAACTTATTTTTAAAGAACTGAGTGTATTGAGTCATAACTGGAGCTGAATAAATTGACTGTTAAATATTCATAAAAAAACCAGCCATTTTATGCAAAATACGCATAATATGGCTGGTTTTTTTCAATTTTCTATTTTCCTAGTTTTGTAAAACACATTTTTCTGTACTTTTGACTTCTCAGATACCAATGTAACAAAATATAAATACATTTTTGTTCTTACGTTATACCAACACTATATATTAGCATTGCTTTGTTTATTTTTTATCATAATAAAAACAAGTTTTCCTAGAATGATATAGTGAACCTATTAGAAATATTTTTATTTTAAATCTAATTCTACGAAGCGTTTTAGACTATGATGATATTTTAAATCTAACGGATCATGAAGATTCTTAGGCGCATATTTAATCACTTTTCCTAAATTATCTCCCCCCAAAGCACTTACAGCATCAAATATAATTTGATGATTCAGTATAAGGCCATCATATTTATACTCGTGATCATTTAGAATTTTTTTGGAAATTTTATCACTAAAAACTTTATCAAATATATCGAGAAAACTAACACCTGGCGCATTAAATGTCACTGCGTATGATTCAATCCAAGGTAAATTCCCATCAATTATTTCACTTTGTACATATTGTGCTAAGTACCCACCAAGTGAATGACCTGTAATGTACAAATGACTTATCCGGTTACGATCAGTCTCTATTAATTCCTTAACAAAATTAGCAGCGTCTTCAGCTTGCAAACCTCCAATGTTTCCCACTACTTGTGCCACATCTACTGCCCAGTCCATCGGCTCCTGTGAACCTCTAAATGCAACTGTATAAACATATTTATCTTTGGAAATTTCTTTTCTATACACCTGTACATCAAAATCACTTTTTGGATAACTATATTGTTGGCATAATAACCAGTCTCCTGCAACCGTATATTCGCCAACGACTTCTTTACCATACGAACTTCCCGCCATTTCAAGAAGTTGAAGTGTAAAGGATAACTTACTACTATCCTTTCCTATTTCAGAAACACCATTATCTCGACCTGATTTAATATTATTATCTATTTCAATAACACCACTACCTGATCCAACTTTAATCGTTGAAATTTGATCAAAAGCCCAGTTTTTTGGTAGCGGATATCCTAAATTCCCACTAAATCCTGTGGACATTCCACTAACAAAACTTGTCTTTGCATAACCTTTCTCTGAAACTTGAATACATACGTTTCGAGCCCCATAAACACCTACTTTATAAGATCCACCAAGTTCAAGCATTTTCTCATTTAAAGCCCTGAAATGCGGAAGAATACTATCCGTAATATCTGTCCCATATGCATCAAAATCAACTGCAAAATAAATAGTCGTACCATCTTTGAATCCATATTCTTTCGCTGCATCGTATGCTGCTTTTGCATCTAATCCACCTTGTTCTGCACTAAAACTTGAAGCCTGTCTACCATTAGCTTGGAAAATTGGAAATACAGATAATCCAGCATCAAAAATATTTTTCAATTCACCTGGTTGTATTTTTTTATTTATACCACCTGAAACATTAGTAAGATAACGTCCTACAGTTTGATAACCAGCTGCCTTTAAAGCTTTACCTCTTTCTAAAGTGACTTCCGTTATACAATCACAAGCCGTTCCTTTTCGATCGGGATCCCCCGTACTAACTAATGCTGATAACCAAGTTGACTTATTAGCAACACCATCTTGAGGAAGTAGTGTGAATTCTTGGAATTTCTTAACTGCACCTTCTACGCTCGCATTATATGTTGTTGAAAATGAACCAGAATCATGACCATTAAAATATAAAGCATATTGGAATAATGTAACAAATCTACCCGAACTACCTACTTTTAGAATTGGTAATCCATCCTTTGTCGCGGGACCAATCGAGCCAGTTTGATCACCTGCAGCAATCCCCATTTCTGTTTGTAAACCGTACACTAAAGCTTTATTTGTACCTCGTTGGTAATGACCATCTGTTGGTTGAACACCAGAAGTTTTGTAATATTTATTATTTAAATCTTGTTGAATTTGTCGTACTTTTGCATCCCCACCCGGAGTAAGACGATAAGCATCCATTGTTAAGAAAGCCTTAAAAATATAGTCATACACTTTACCATCAGCTACTGGAAGACCAGCATCTTGTTGTAAACTTACAACCGCATTTTTTGTCTTCTCATCAAAAACATCATCAAATTTCCCCGGATTATATCCTTTACAATACATAGCACCTTTTAAAATTTGAACAATCGCTTTTCCTTTTTCATCAGTAGGAACATTTCCTAAAGACATTTCACCCCACTGCTTATATTTAGAAGCTGTAGTTGGTCCAAATGCATCTGCAAGCGAAGTAATACCCAATTCAACTTGAAGGGCTCTTGTTAAAGCAAAAACAGTTGACCAACCTGTTTTACCATTTAAAGGCGCTGGCTGAAAACCTGCGATTTTTCCATATTTTAAATTTACCCATGTTTGTACTGCAAATACTGCTAAATCTCCTTGTGGCTCTGCCATTATAAATTCTCTCCCTTTTTCTTATTAATAAAGCTTAATTTACTAATGTGATTGAAAATAAATATTCACATTTCAAATAAAAATTTAATTAAATTAGGCTCTTACTCTATTAAGTGAAAGGAAAGGAGAATAAATAAAAAAAGCAAAAAATTTTTAAAAAAAATTTAGGATAAACAAAAATAGCTATAACATCAGATTTGATAGACTATCAAATCTGATGTTATATAAACTCTTATCTAATGATTTTCGTTGACTTTTGGAGTAGAGGCTGGTTCTTCATGTAGGAACAAACCCCTACGTATTACGTATCTATCTATATAGTAAGTGAAATTATCATTCGAAAACACTAGTGGTTCGGTTCGTATAATAGCAAATTCAATTCGATGACCCTAGTTAGTTGCTTTTGGATATTTCGACTTGGTACCACCAAAACTCGAGCCGAAAAAAAGTTTTGCAAAGATGTAACTCTTTCTTTTAGAACTTTTAACCTAAAACAATTCAAAATAAAAAAGAACCCTAAAAATGATATTATCCCCTTTAGGTAGACAGTGTAAAAAGACCATGTACATACATGGATGTTACACTATTACTTGGAGGGGATTTTTCATGGCTAAAAAAGGTTCAACATTCAATGCATATTCAGAAGAATTAAAGTTATCAGCTGTTCAAAGTTATTTAAATGGAGAAGGAAGCTACGATATGATAACGGAAAAATATCAGATTAAGAGCCCTACCCAACTGAAAAATTGGGTAAAAAAATATAAAGAATGCGGTGAAATTAAAGATACACGTGGGAAGAATAATGGAATGAAAGGTATTCCAAATCCTTTAAAAGGGAAACGTGTTCATTTCAACACTGTTGAAGAGGAGCGGGATTACTATAAGGCACAGGTTGAATATTTAAAAAAGCAATATCCAAATCTGTAAATGGAGGCGTACTAAAATATAAAGAGAGATATCGGATCATTGAATCATTAAAAAGGAAATATCCAATTATATGGCTTACTAAATTTGCAGGTATACATCGGTCAAGCTACTATAAGTGGATTCATACGAAATTGGTTAAAAACATGCGACTAGAATCGGATCAACAATTAAAAAAGGTAATAAAATCTATCCACTTAAAGCACAAGGAATATGGCTATCCACGTATGAAAATTGCTTTACAAGAAGAGGGTTATTTTGTGAATCACAAAAAGGTCTATCGCTTAATGAGTGAACTCAACATGCAATCTATTATTCGAAAGAAGCGACGCTTCTTTAAAGGAGAGTATTCCAATACCTTTCCAAATGTTTTAAACCGTAAATTTAAAAACCGCCAACAAAATGAAGCGCTCGTTACCGATATTACCTATCTACGATTCCAAGAGGGGTTCCGTTATCTTTCTGTCGTACAAGATCTTTATAATAACGAAGTTGTTTCTTGGAAAATTTCTAAGCGCAATGATAATGAACTTGTATTAGATACAATTGAAATGTTGGCGCAAAAAAGAGATGTGCGTGGAACTATTCTCCATTCAGATCAAGGGTTCCAGTACACATCTCATGCCTACAACAAACGACTTTTAGATTTAGGTATCATTGGCAGCCACTCTCGCAAAGCAAACTGTCATGATAACGCCTGTATCGAGTCATTTTTCTCCCATTTAAAATCGGAGATGTTGTATTTGCATCATTTTAAAACAGAAACAGATTTAATACAAGCAATTGAGGAATATATTTATTTTTATAACTATAAACGGTTTCAAAAACGACTCAACCATCGAGCTCCGATAGAATATCGACTCTCAATGGCTGCTTAGTCTTTTTTAATACTGTCTACTTGACAGGGATAAGACCAAAAACCAGTTTCTTTTGCTTATTCTCCAAAGTAAACTTTTAAATATTTGTTTACATTAAAAAAATTGATTTCATTAGCCTTATCCGACGTTAGCTATTTTTAGCAAAATCACTAACGAAAGTATACATTCAAAATATGATGAATAAAGAGATTGAAACATCCGTGATCAAAAAAGAAAAAGCTAGCATGAATCTAGCTTTTTTATATATTAGATCTCAATTCTTTAAATGTTTCAATTAATTCCCCCCCGAAAAGGGAGATTAATACAAAATATTCCAAATCAGTACTGGATTAAACTTTAAAATATGCATTTCAAATCTTCTACAATTGTATCGATATGTTTCAAATATTGATAAGTTGTATTTTTGAAATGAAAAATTCTACATTTTTAGCTATGTCACAAAGCTTACTTTTACGGACATAACTTGTATCCCTATAAGATCAAGAATTATCACGTTTATAAATATGATCGAAAACATTTATAAACACTTGTTAAGTGATTACAACCTTTATAAACTTCTTAGCGTACAATTTTCTCGAAATGATATGGAATGTAGTTTCAGTGAAAGTTGATGTAGATCAAAAGAAGCTAACAAAAACATTAAGGAATTAACTACTGCAGCTAATGAGTGTGTTGAACCGTTAGAACGATTAGAAAAGAAATTTGGAAGATTCTTTGTCTTCTCCCATCCTCTTTAAAACTGTCACTTCGGTGATGGATTTCTATTCATTTGAATAAAATGATAATTATGGTTCATGTTGAATGAATAGATTAGGAAAGGTGGCGAAATGTTGAAAGAATTAGCGGTAGCGGGAATATATACCGAAAAACAAATTTCTAATTTATCTTTTTCCGACAGAAGAATCCCTCCTCAAAAATGTGAAGGTGTGAAACACCAATTTTAGGTGGGAGATGAATGTCGGTAGGCGTAAGCCTACGTTTTTTGTATAATGAGGCATCATACAAGAAAGTGAGGTGTAACTCATGTTAGTAAATAAAGCATATAAGTTTCGTATCTATCCAAATAAGCGACAGGAAATATTAATTGCTAAGACCATTGGGTGCAGTCGCTTTGTATTTAATCATTTTCTTGCTCTTTGGAATGACACCTATAAAGAAACTGGCAAAGGATTAACCTATTATTCTTGCTCTGCCGATCTCACTCAATTAAAGAAGCAACAGGATACGCTTTGGTTAAAAGAAGTAGATAGTATTGCTCTTCAATCCACATTAAAAAACCTCTCAGATGCTTTTTCACGTTTTTTCACAAAACAGAATGATATTCCACGATTCAAGTCTAAAAACAATAAAGTTCAACCCTATACAACAAAACAAACTAACGATAATATCGCAGTGATGGACAATAAAATTAAATTTCCTAAACTCGGTCTTGTTACATTTTCAAAGAGTCGTGAGATAAAAGGGCGTATTCTGAATGCTACGATTAGATGTAATCCGAGTGGTAAATATTGTTTAATTTCTTATAATCAAAAACCTATTCAGGCAAGCAATTAAGTAATCTTAAATTGTAGGTAATATTAACAAAAATAAGAGGTACTTCTAGAATGAGTAGTTTTGTTCTTTTGAACGTTTAATTTTATTTAATAGCTTTATAATAAATATTTCTTGTTAATATTAGTATTGTTAGTGTTTCCTTCAGAAACTACCTCTAGTTTTTCTCAAACACCATTTGGTTTTTCTAAGATACTAGACAAAGAATTTACTTTTTTATTACTTTCCAATAGAAGACTTTTTTCTTGAAAATAAGAAGGTGTAAACATCAATTTTAAAATGTACATAAATAGGGATAATTAAGTTTTAGGTAGTTTGTAAAAAGAGATGATATAGGGAAGGGGTTAGGCTAATAATATGTTTATCCTAATGGATAGGTAAACTATATATCACTTAGATTCTAACGGATTTTGAAGTGAAGATTTTTTAGTTCCAGGACGAAAACAATCTTTCATTTCTCTAACTGTTACTTTGATTTATTCCATCTCTAGATACTCAATATTTAAATATTCTTTTTCCAATTGTTATCTTATGCAGGAATCAAGTAGCTTTTTTCTGCAATTTTATATATTAAGTAATCAAAAAACTTAAGTTGTGTAGTTTGAAAAGATCATTTGGCTGTGCATAAACAAAATCCATCTTCCACCTATCATTGTCGTATAGCTCTATACATGTTGGAGAAAGAAAAATTCTTTTGTATCAGGATTTTAATGTAATATTTTAGATTTTTCTTAGATATCTTTTAGATATTTTTTAGACTTCTATGAACTGCTAACAGGTTAAACTATTAGTAACAGTACTGGGAAGAATTAAAGTAATTTCATATTTGAACTTTAAATATTAGGGGCTTGGTATGTGAATTGAAGAAATTCAAACTATTTATAGCAGCACCCAAATATAATATCTTTTCGTAATATGCTATTACAAAGATTTTAGTAGAAATTTCTACAGAGAAAAATAGATTATTTTATAGGAGGAACACAATTATGTGTACGCAAACAGCAACAATCGTCATCTGTCTAGATTCAGCAGCTTACGGTCCGGGAGCAACTTCAATTGACGTATCCCTTTCAGCTCCATCATCAACTTCAGGAATTCGTCGCGACTATTCTACTTACCTAGAGTATTGGGTAGATTCAGCTAAAGCTTGGAAAGTGGTTCAATCTCGTACTGGTTACTTCTCATACTCAGTAAACAACTCATTCTCTCTTGCTGGAATGCAAGCTGGTTCATACCGAGTATCTGTCACTTACCGTATGAATGGCGGCGGTGCTATCACTGAGTATCACCCAGCAGTAACAGTACGACGATAGTATATAGAGATTGTTAACGATAAAAAAGACCTCTTTGTGATATTATCCCCTTTAGGTAGACAGTGTAAAAAGACCATGTACATACATGGATGTTACACTATTACTTGGAGGGGATTTTTCATGGCTAAAGGTAAAAAAGAGCCAATATTAATTCCACGTATTATAAAACTCGTGAAATTTTTGTATGCATCATTTTTGGAAATTATTAGAAATGAATTCTTTTTCCTCTTTTGTTGTTAATCTCCCTGTAGCTCGTCCAATTTTTCCACCCTGCACTGACCAGAAATAGTTATGATCATTTACAATCTGATTAAAATCTTTCTTTTTCCATCGTGTTAAAATCTCTAATAATTTATCCTTATTCGTAAAATTACTTTCTTTTGTAATCCTATAAATAGTATTAATATGCTCTGGGTTCATTTCAATAGCACCGGTTTTATTCTCTGCTTGGACTTTCTGATGGGTCATTTCGTGCATACACTGAACTATCATTGCTTCATCTGAATTTTTATCAATATTTAATTCATTCTTAGCCCCATCGACTTTTACAGTTTGTTTAGAATGAAAGAAATCGACTAGAATTAGAGTTACAACAATATGTGTTTATTATAGAAGCAATTGATAATGCTTTAGAAAATATAGAATAAGTAGAAAGAGATTTTATTATATATAGATATTTTTATAACTGGACAATTGATAAGTGTGCCTTGAAGATAGGATATAGTGACAAAACGTTGTTTTTAATCCGTAACCAGGTTATAAAGAAATTCCTTATTCGTTTGGGATCTATCACAATTATATAATTTTATATGTATTTGGGGTACAATCTGTTTGAAATGAAATTTGAAAGTAATAATGTACATTTTGAAAGAATGAACCTGAAAATAAATAGATGATACACTTATGTCACACTGCACTTGATTAATTATTGGTATAATATTAGTAGGTAGAAGTGGATTTAAAGGATGAAAAATTAATCCTATTCTTTTCTGATCAGGTATGGAATTAACGTTGTTCTTTTAATGTTAAATTGGAATGTATTTAGCTTAATGATTTTATTACTAAGTCTGTCAAAATGAAAGTGTATTTTATATTTTTCAATTCTTTATCCATGATAACATGTATCACTTTCATATAACTGATATATTTAAATTACTTGTATTGCAGGGAATGAACAGTTATTTGAATTTGAATATTCTAAAGTATAACAAATGCTAAATAAACAACTAGAAATACTTAAAAATAGTAAAGTGAAATGGATTTCAAATATTTAACAAAATATAGTTTAAAAAATAGAAGCATATACGAGCTTCTATTTTTTTATTGACAAAAGGGGATGAATATAATGGAAGAACAGATTGTAAATATCATGCTATCACAAGGTGCTTTTGGCGCCTTATTTGTTTGGCTGCTATTTTCAACAAGGAAAGAGAGTAAAGAATTATTAGAATCAACACGCCAGGAAAACAAAGAGCGGGAAGATAGATATCAGCAAACAATCACAGAAAATCAAATTGTTATTACTAAGCAAGCTGAAGCTTTTGGTGCTCTATCTAAAGATGTATCTGAAATCAAACAAATTTTGGGTACAAAAGGAGATAAGTGATTTATGAAAAAAATATCACGTCTATTTACCTTTATATTTATGACATTTATGTCTTTAGTAAGCTTTACTACAGGTGCTTTTGCTGATAGAACTCTTTTTATAGAGAACTTACCGAAAATTCCTTATCGAAATGGTGTAGGTGCATATGAAGGTGTTGTTGCGCACAGTACAGCGACACCGGAAGCGCCAGCTATCAATATTCAAAGATATGAAACTCGTACATGGCATTCAGCTTTTGTACATTATGCAGTAGATTGGAATGAAACAATTCAAATTGCGGATACAAAGTACATTGCATATGGTGCAGGTCCAAATGCAAATAGTCGATTTGTACATGTAGAGCTTTGTGAAACTGCTGATTATGATAAATTCAAGCGTTCCTACGATAAATATGTGAAGTTACTTGCGATGATTTTACGTAATCAGGGATTATCGGTAGAAGAAGGGTTATGGACACACGATGATGTCCGTAGACATCTTGGGGGTACAACACATGAAGATCCTTTGGCTTATTTATTAAATCACGGTGTTTCTGAGTCTCAATTTCGTTCTGATGTAAAGCGGGCATACGGTCATTCTAATGATGGATCTAATTCTACGGAATCATTAGAAGTAAATGTACCTTCGATTAATAAAGTTGTATATATAGAAGGATTAAATATTAATTTACGAAAAGGACCTGGGACAAGTTATTCAGTCATTCGTCAGGTAAACAAGCCAGAATCTTATGCTGTATTAAGTGAACAAAATGGATGGTTAAACCTTGGAGAAAATCAATGGATAAAATATGATCCATCCTATATTAGGCTCGATACAAAGGAGAATGTGAGTTCATCAATTGTAGGACACCGTATGGTGTCTAAGGTAGATAATTTACGTTTCTATAAATCGCCTTCTTGGGAAGATAAAGATGTTGCTGGTGTTGTAAATGTTGGAGAAGGTTTTATTATAGATGCTGAGATTATAGTAAATGGTTCCAAACAATATAAAGTTCATAATAGCAAAAATATGACATTTTATATTACGGCAAGCTCATCTTATATAGAAGTCAAATACTGATTAAAGAGCAATGTCCTCTGGGCATTGCTCTTGTTTAGTTTGTTATAAGTATTTGAAGTGTTTTAATGTTTTGTACATAAAAAACTATGATTATATGAATTTTTTAATCAAGTATTTATTCTTTAAATCTTTTTTCTAATCAATACAAGGGGGAATTCTGTTTGAAACAATTATTTCTAATACTAACAATTGATAAGGAAACAGAAAACAAATTTCACAAGGAAGTAATTAATATTTTTAAAAAAATATTGTGCATTAAAGATATATTTTGAAGACACTGCTGAACAAAAAAGAAAAGTGCTTTGCGGTTAATTGCAGTTGCTTTAGGACCTATGTAAAAACACTTTATATCCTTAGAATATTTTTTAATATTGGGAGGTTATTTTTTGAATAGCAAAGACATGGATAATTTTTATAGCTTATATCAAGAAAAATTAGAAGATCCTATCCTGCGGAATTTTCTCGGGAATTCAGATAATTATGGTTTATTTCTTAATGTTATAGAAAAACCAACCAATGACAACAAACAGTTACTAGATAAAGCTTTTAAAGCTTATTTTAAAAAAGTAAAAATAATAAGCTATATTAGTAACTTAATTTACTTTTATTCTATAGGTTTTGATAAAAAAGTTTCCACTAATAATAAGAGAAATATATTAAATTTAGATAAATCAATTACTAATGAAGGGGAGAATAATACAACTATCTTGGAATTAATGAGCGATGATTTAACAGATATTACTTATATGCAATTCGAAGAAAAGCAAACTCACTTAAAAGAGCATATAACAGACGAATTGCTATACAAAGGTTTAGGTTTATTAAGTAAAAAGCAGTTGGAAATATTAAATTTATACTATGTTCATGAATATAATAATAAACAAATTTCACGAATTCTATCGGTATCAGAGCAGACCATTTCTTATAATCATAAAAAAGCTTTAAAAAAACTTAGATCACAATTAATAGGGGTGAAATAATATATGGTAGAATTAAACAATAAAAATTTAAGTATTTGTAATTATGAGGAAATCTTACAACTTTTCAAATTTAAAATTTGTAGCTGTTTATATAACACTCCCTATCAAGAAAGAGAAGATTTAGAACAAGAGATTAAGATGAAGATATTTGAAAAAATAGATGTTATTAATACATTAGAAGCTCCTGGCTTTTTTGAGTTTTTAAATTCTAATACAACTGGTTAAAAGGGAGAAGAGTGGACTATATTGATGAACCCAAAGCATAATGGTTGTATGTTGATGGGTATTTAAACGAATGCTTAGTTCGTAGGAATTATAAAAAAACAACTGAATTGAAATAAACAAAAAAGATGCCGATTTTTTTGTTTTTCTCCCTTAGCCTTCACTTTATTATATATATCGTCTTTAAAAATAATAAGATTTACAAATTTAAAATTAGGATGAAATTAATTTTTAATTTCTAATATATACTTTTTTGTAAATCTTGGCAGATATCAGGAGGGAAAGTAATGGAAAAAGAAATTATTTTATATGGAAACGATCGATGTAAAACTTGTGTAGATGCAAAAATATGGTTACAAGAAAATTCTATCCCATTCATTATGAAGGATGTTGCAGATGAAGCGAATCTGCAACAGTTTAGAAAATATAATGAACCAGGTATTCCGGTGTTAATTATTAAGGATTATAAACAAAAAACAGAAACAAAAGTAATTAGTTTCAATTCTAAAAGTTACGAAAAAATGTTAAAGCCAAAAAAATAATACCAAATATTCACCATTTGATATTATTGGCATCACTCAAGAATATACAAATTCACTTCAACACGCCGCTTAAAAAATAAAATATGCTGAAATCTTACTTGAGTATGTCCAAATGTGAAAATTTGTTAACTTGATGGCTATGGGGTACCACCAGCATTTTGTAAAAATACCATGCTAAGCAAAAAATACAATGAGCTGCCCATATGGACAGCTCATTTACATAATTATCGTTATTGGAAGTGCAATATTCTATACTTCTCCCTTACAAAACTTCAATACATTTGAAGACTCTTCGTTGCTTTTCCACAACCCCAACATATCTCCCACAGCAACCGTAAACTCGACAAAGGCTGTTCCCTTTGCTGTTATAAAACTTTCTTGGATTTCAATATCTGTTCCTGTGTACTCACTTCCAACAAACACTTCTTGAAATATAGCATGTGTATTAAGGAGACATGTGAACTTCTTGCCTTTGAGTAATCCTGCCTTTCCTAACAACACAGCAGAAGTACAAATGGATGCGATTGGAATATGTAGTGATGCTGCTTCTTGAAGTAAAGTGTGAATGGTTTCCTCGTTCATCACTTCGCCTATACCGTCTCCACCAGAAATGAGAACGAGGTCATACTTTTTAACTTCAATCTCAAAGACTCCCGCATCAGCCTGTGTTTGTAAGCCACCGAGGCTTATAACAAAGTTTCCATCAATCGTGGCCGTAGTAATTCGTGCCTTTCCCTTCTTTCTGAGGAAAAACAATGTATGGGCAATTTCAAAATCTGCATAATTCGGGTATGCCAAAAATAATATCTCTACTTCTTACTTCCTCCCTCTGCCGATAAAAACAGCAAACCCCTCCCCTGTTTAGAAAAGGGCTTACATTACTGCTTATGTACAACAATATGTAGCATCACTTACTGCATCTTCAGGAATATATATTTTATCATTTTTTATTTCATACGGAATGTTATTTCTTTTTAGTTTAGCTGTGTCAACGGTGTTAGCAGTATTACCCCACTGTATTAATTTACCGTTATACTTTTGACAAGCAGATAACACTAAAAGAGCTGTGAAGCATAAAAATAGATTTCTAAAACGATGTTTCTTCATAATAATCCTCCTTTTCCTTGATTGTATCATTTGAAAGAAGCGATTTGTCATAAAAATTGGATGTATATTCCATACATTCTCAGTTAACATAACGTCTCATTATCAGTAGTAAGAAAATGAGTACATCCCTTATTGAAATATCACCAATTTGTACCGAGCTAATACTTTGAAGTCTTCAAAAATAAAATTTAGCTTATTACATTTTGCTATGAGCAATGTAGCTCATTTTTTCGTTTTGGGGGTAACTTGTTTTCTTAGCTTGATAGCGATGTGGTGCTACCCAGGAAGTGTCTAAAAAAATTATTACTCTGAGTTCTCGTTACTTGATTGTACCCATTCCACCAATTTTAACATGTACATTAACTTTAACATCAGCCTTCGATAATGCTTTTCCCCATTCCTTTTGAACTCTTTTCCAATCCTTATATGTATAAGCTCGTGCATACAATCCCAATCCTATAGGATCAATTTCTGCTTTTTGTATTTTCTTTATTAATTGTTCTAAATCACTTTCCAACTGCTTTTCAATACTTTTTTCTAATTTCTCCCCATTATTTCTAACATTAAAAGGAAACAGTCGTTCTGAAATTGAAATTCTCATATTTACATTTATATTAAACATAAAATGATTTTTGTATTGTACGTTTGTTTTTACTTTGGTACCTTGAGTACTAAAGCTTAACCAATGTTTTTCTTTGCTATCAGTTTGTAACGGTACGGCAATAGTAAATGGAAATTCTCCCTGTATGTTATTCTGCAAGATACTTAATAATAAATTTTCTTTTGGTGTAATAGTTAGCTTATATCTATTCTGTTCATCAAGTAATGCTGAACCTGTCAACTTTATATGGTTATTCTTTTTAAGTGCGGTAACACTTGTTGTCATTCCTTTTTCTTTTGTTTGGTTATGAAAATCTTGAAGAGTCGTTTTTACTGTAATATTTCTTCTATGTGCAGTCTCAATTAATTTTGTCAAATATATAGGAAGACGTGGTTTATTTTTGGGAGCATAATAAATTATGTCTGAAACAGGTCCATCCACAGCAACAATTCTTGTAGTAACTGTGTTTTTAGGATCTCGATAAAAAGGATCTAAATAATCCGTCCACTTCTTTTGTTTTAAAAGTCGCTTACCAATCAAAATAATTTGTGTCTTGCTTCCCGATGTCAAAGCCATAACCATGGTATCAAATTTTTCACGAGAGTTTCGCACTGTAACAGATTTTACACCAAATTGTTCCTCTTTAATCTTGGCCTCTTTATTGAAAACAGGACTGGATAAGTATACTTTCAAATTATCATTTTCGTCCAAATCTAAACCTAGTATAAGCGTGAGTGTAACATCTTCTACATTCATTTGGTCTAAACACCCAGTGAGCAATAGTAGCGGAATTAAAACACTGCATAATATCTTCTGCTTCAATGTGCTTCCCTCCGAAAGTATTTTTTGTGGATTAAGTTATATATCCATAAAAATACAGGGAATAAGAAAGCTAATACAAGTCCAGCTTTCGATGTAACATTTTGAAATAGTTCAGATTCATTCCATGAGGGATGGATCCAAAATGTTACTATAATTACTGCCAATAATAAAATAGCTACATGAAGCGTATGATCTTGTTTTCCAATTAGTTGACTAGAACAAAATACAGCACAGTATACACAAGGAATCCATGCAGTAGAGACGACAATTAAGTAAATAGCCAATAAAATCATATCAAATCGTTCTAAAAAACGAAATTCAATAACTTTAAGCAAGTTTAGTACGGGTTGATTAAACTCTAAAATTGCATCTGGACTGAAGTATAAAAAGCAAATAACTATAGTAAATAGATAAAATACAAATGTTAAGGTATTTGCTATAATAATGCCTTGCGTTGCATATTGCTTTTTTTGCAAAAAAGGATAAAGAAAAAATGCAATTTCAAATCCTATAAAGGAAAAGATAGTAGACGGAACAGCCGAAAAGATAGGTTTCCAACCCGCCTTTAATAATGGAAGAAAGTGTAACCAATTGCCATCTTTTAATGGTATGAAGNAAAAAAATGGAATCCACATTGTCATATAAAAGCATAATTCACAGTATCGACCTATTATCCGAACACCATTGCGTGCAACCAAAAAGGTTGGAATAGAGAACAGAAACAAAATAATATAGTCGGGTGTTTTTGGAAGAAGCCAGCCCTTAATATAAAGCATGCCATTAATTAGAACTGTCCATGCGTAAAAAGCAAAATATATCATATAAAGAATAATTACCATGGTACCAATGATTTTCCCAAACAATCGAATAAGAATTTCATATAAGGTATCATTTGGATAGTGTTTAGCTGTTTGAATTAGCAAAATACTGGCGATCATAGAGCAAAACCAACCAATAAATAGTGCTATCCAGCTATCTGTTCCAGCTTTTTCTGCAAGTACCCTTGGAAGGGACAGAATTCCAGTTCCTACTTGTGAGGCATTAATTATAAAAATATATTGCATGACAGTGATGTCATTATATGCATATTTTTTCATATTTTCACCCTTTATCAGGATTAGTTTCTTTATGATTCTTCGTAATATTTTTAGATTCCCTCTTCATTGACCACAAAGGAAAGCGAACAAGCGTGTCCTTCATACCTGATATTCGAAAAGGTGACAAAGGACTACCATAAGGAGTACCTAAGGACTCTAAACTTATAAGATGTGCAATTATAGTCATCCAGCCGATAATAATTCCTACAATTCCAAATAAAGCAGCTAATAACATCATAGGAAAACGCAATAATCTTATTGCCAAACCCATTTCAAAATTAGGAACAATAGAAGAAGCTATAGTTGTAACAGCAACAATAATAATCATGATATTACTCACAATCCCCGCTTGAACAGCAGCCTGTCCAATCACAATGCCTCCAACAATCCCTACGGTCTGGCTAATGGGAGTGGGTAAACGAAGGGCAGCCTCTCTCATCATTTCTAAGGTAATCTCCATAAGTAAAGCTTCTATCACCGGAAGAAACGGAACGCGTTCTCGTGATTCTGCAATTGATAAATAGAGCTGTACAGGAATAACTTCAAAATTAAATGAAATAAACGCTACATAGGTTGCAGGTAACAATAAGGCTATAAAAAAACCTATAAAACGTAGTAATCGAACAGAGGAAGATACTAACCAACGTGTGTTGTAGTCATCTACCCCTTGAAAAAAGGAAATAAAATTTACGGGGGCAATTAAAACACTTGGACTTCGATCCACAACAATGGCGAATCTCCCCTGAAGGATGTGAGATACAGTTGAATCAGGCCTTTCAGTCAAGATAAACTGTGGAAAGGGTGAATAAGGATTATCTTCAATAAATTCAATTATTTCACCAGTATTAATAATCGAGTCCACCTTAATATTTTGAATTCTAGTTTCCAATTCCTTAAGTACATCTTGAGAAGCTACATCTCTTAAATATAAAATAGATACTTTGGTCTTCCCTCTACTTCCAATTAAAACCTCTTTTAATACTAATTCTCTATTAGGAATATACCTTCGTATTAAAGCTATATTTTGACTAGATGTTTCTACAAACCCTTCATGAGTTCCTTTTAGAGATATTTCGTTTCTAGGTTCTGTTATATCTCTTTGTGGCCATCCTTTTGTATTTAGTTGATACCCTGTGTTTTGACCGTGAATTAATAAAATACTATCCCCTTGAAAAATAGCATTTTCAACTTGATTCCAAGTATTAATTGTTTGAATTTCTCCTATTGTGACAGGTAGACCATTACTAACATCAAATGGGGTATGCATCAAAGGCGGCAGTATATTATTATGAATAGATTGTTTATCTATTAATCCAGATAAATATATCAAAGCAGCTTCTGATTTATTTACTAATTGAAATTGACGAATTACCAAATCAGGAGCTTGTTGAAAAAGCTTTTGAAGATCATTTGTGTTTTGGAATAAGTCACAACTGATATTATGATTTCCTATAGTTTCTTTCTGAATATTTGAATTCCTATTCCCTTGATCATTTATAGAATAACGTCCTTGTTTTAAAAATTTTAAAATAGGAAACACACCATTGACTCCCCTCGAAAAGACTTTTCAATATTTTTATTGTGTATATTTTAAAAAGATTTATTCCACTATTTACTTCAGCAGCAATTTTGTTCTTCTTGCAAGATTCCAACTTTGTATACAATTTATTTTCAGCGTATTCTTGTATTGGGTTCTACACATTTTCAGATTCCGGATAAATTTGCTTCTACATATCAAGGTTGAGAAGGTAATGGCCAAAATGCTGGTGTAAAACTTCAACTAGAGTATGATTTACTAAGTGGTCAGTTTCTACATGTTCATGTAGGATCAGGAAAGCACAATGATAAAACTTATGGTTCTATTTGTTTAACGAGAATGCTTTATGAATAGATGAATTGCTTTTTCAGGTACATAGAATTTTCCATTACTTTCTACAACGATGCTTCCTAACTCATAATCTTTTCCATCGATACGAATAATATTTTTATTAGCAAACAATTGAGCTTCCACTTTCTTGTGTTTTACCACGAGCACCCCGTTTGCTACATCAGTTTTGTCAATCGTTACAGTTGCACCAATTTGTTTAAAGGCTGATTCACCATCTAAAAATAATTTGTTTGTTAATTCTCCTAAGTTAAAACCCATTGCTTTAGCCATTGTCTTCGCAATGTCCGTATTTTGGACTAAACCGTATGGCTTTTGAGGGCCATAAGAATATAAGAATACATCTTCACCCGTATGACCCCCTGTTGTAAAACCGATATTCGCACGGTTGGCCAATAATTTAGTAAGGATTGGACCTACATCAGTTTTCTTTTGTGTAGCTTTTAACTTTTCTTTTTCATCATCACTTAAGTTGTCTAAACCGTAAAGTGCAGCTACCTCTTCTATATTAGATAAATCACCTTTTAGTCTATTTGTGGCACCTTCAAGTGTCATTTTTGCCTTTTTCAGTGGATTAATGTAGGCAGCTACCGGTGTGGTATCATATCCTTTTGTGGTATTGGTGTTACCAACGGAAATACCGCTGTTACCATGGTCAGCTAAAGCGATAACCATAGTTTCCCCATCTTTTTTCGCAAACTCTAATGCTTTTGCAACCGCAGCATCAAATGCCAATACATCGCTTATCATCCCGATTAGGTCATTGGCATGTGCTGCCCAATCTGGCTTACTGCCTTCTACAAATAAAAAGAAGCCATCTTTATCTTTTGATAATGTTTGAATTGCTTTGCCCGCCATCTGGGAAAGTGTTGGCTGATCAGGATTGGTTGCTTCGCGATCCATATCGAACGCAAGTGCAGTATTAGAGAAAGAGCCCCAAATTTTATCGGATTTGGAGTTTAATAGGGCATCCTTTGTTTCGACAAAGTCGTACCCTTTGTCCTGAATCACTTTTACTAAATCTTCGTTATCTTTACGGATCCCATTGCTTACCACAGGCTGAAGTGCTGCCTTTCCCCCACCTAATACAACTTCCATATTTTGATAAACTTGCTGTTCACCAAGCACTTCAAAATTATTGCGGTTAGCATAGTGAGCAGAGAAACCAGCCGGAGTAGCATGCTGAATTTCCGATGTAGCAATAATTCCTGTTGCGCGCCCTGAACGTTCTGCGCCTTCTAAGACGTTGGCAACTGGGCGAAGCCGGTCTTCTTCTTTGATTGGTTCTAAGCCAGGTGAATTCACAATAGAAGGTAATACGCCCACATAGCTTGAATTTGATTTATTTCCTGTCGCTAAAGCGGTTGCTGCCGGCGCTGATTCCGTAATAGCTGATTCAGCCGAATAAGTACGAACACCTCCTGATACGATTTGATCTAGTGCAAGAGGTGAACCTTTATACCATCGGGCCAATGTTGTAGCTGAAGAGCTTGTTCCATCCATAACCATCATAATTATATTTTTGGGTTGCTGTCCTGCTTTTTTCACCTCAGCTTTTACCTCGTTATCGTTCATCATGCTTCCTGTACCTAATGAACCTAGTACTACCGTTCCCGCTAATGTTAGTCTCATCATCTTTTTACGAAGATTCGTCATTGTTGTCCCTCCATAGGCTATTTTCGACATCCCAATCTAACATTCGTATGTAAACAAGGTTTTCATTTTTTATTACGTTTATACAAGCTTATATATATTTTTTTTATTATTAGTACCCCATTGTCACAAAACTAATAATAACTAGTTCCCCAAAACGATTAAAAACGAATAACATGCACAATGAAAGTAATGTTCACTTGTTGCAACTGATTTTACTGGAACTAGATTTATTTCATGAAAATACATTCCTCTAAATACATCTGAATATTCCGTCTAAAATGATTTACAGCTATTTCCTTGCCTTCAAATTCTTTATGCATTGTGATATAAATTGCCATCAGTTAGTTCAACCCCGTAGGAATACAAAAAACAGCTAACCGAATCAGCGTTGGTTCTCATAGATGCCTGCAATGCCTCAACACCATTCTCAGAAACCACTATGGGAACTCCAAACACCCAAAGCGTCTTTAAAATGGTATAGGGAATAAGAGCGACCGATGCTGCATATCCCCACTTCTTAGACAGCCACCATTCACCCGATATTTTTCCACATACCCTTACACCATTTAATAATAGTATAGAAAAACTACTTTGATATGTATCCGTATACCTGTTTACAAACACAATCGGATACTATTTTTTGTGTAGCTTTGAGTAGAAACATACTGACAATTCCCCCTATCCATCAACTTAAGAGATTAAGTATTCCCAAACACTTTCACTTTTGGGATAGTCCAGAGTAATAACTTGATTGCGACAGGATAATGCCACTACCAATAAAAATTTCAAAACAGTAAATTGTTATGGTAAGATTTCCAATGTATAATTATGGTATCGTTTGTTTTTATGAAAAAATATGGGGGAATTTTTAATGAAAAAAATCATACTAGGGGCACTTACAAGTTTCTTTTTATTATCTGGATGTAATAATTCTACTGAAAGCAAACCAGTCGATACAAAAAAGAATACGACAGAAGAAACAACCAACTCTACAAAAAATAAGGATACGAAAGATACGAATTCGGAAAAAACTGAAGAAGTTTTATCGCCTACTAATCAGAGCACAAAAGATTTCATCACACCACTATTAGTAAAGTCGGAAACACCTGCTGATATTATGACAATACAAATACAAGAAGATATGAAACAAAAACTTGAGGAAATTACGAAAAAAACGCAAGCAAGTCTTCAAAAAAATTATGCGTGGTACAAAGAATATTTAACAACAGTACAGCCTGGAGAAAGATTGCCATATCATGAAAACATGGGAATTACACAGGAAGAATACGAACTGTTCATATCATCTGATCAATATATGAAACTTGTTAAAGGACAAGAAGGGAACATTCACTTCAAAAAGGTCAATGACAATGTATACGAGATTGAAACTAGCTCTCAAATCAAATTATTAAACAAAGTTCAAATTGATTTTGCTAACAATACATTAAAAACAGAGTTTGGTACACTAAATTACGATGATAAAGTCGAAGCTTCCGATGGTCAAAAAATAACTGGCAGATGGAATGGTGAACAGTGGCGATTAAGCACCGGTAGCTTCACTGCAAAGTATGCAATTGGTCAGCTTGAAGACTCCAAAAAAACAATTATTTATATAACAGCAAAAGGTCTTTTAGATGGAAAAGCCATAAATCAAGAGCAAGTGATTGAATTTAAGGCAGAATAATTCAAAAGACCAAAAGGATAGATAGTAGTTGAACATTCTACTGCATCTATCCTTTTTTGTTTATAAATAAAAAGATACTAATCAAAGTATGCCTCTTACTTTGATTATCTACCACGACCATACTTTTAATCTGCATTTATAGAGGTAGCACCCCATCGCTATCAAGCTAAGCGTTCCAAAAGATAATACGGTTGTGTATTATCTTTGATTTTTAACGACTACATTAAAAATGTGCATGACAAATAAGCCTACTGAATTAGATCTTTAAAAAATCATTATACACATTTTCGTTTTTGTGACATCGTATACTTATACACAACACCTAAAACTTTTTTCAAAGATAAGATCAATAAACGTGGAAATAAGCATCTGCGTAAGCTTCTTTTTCTCATTATCCAGAACATGATAAAGCTACGTCGTTACGGACAGAACCACATTGTTGAGTATTATGATAAATTAAAAACACAACCTTATAACAAATGTCATAAAGTTGCGTCAATCGCATGTGTAAATAAGTTATTGAAGCTCCTCTTCTACCTTATTACACATAATATACACTATGATGATCGGTTAACCGCCTGAAATCATAGTCTCATTCATCATACTATATTTATTCCCCCTAGTAAAAAAACGAATACATATTAGGGGTATTTAGTTTGCATTAAATTTAACATATATGATATAGGCTTTGCGATATTTAATTGATTAAAAATCTAAAAATAATGATTGACTAATCGTAAGAAATATCAAAGACTACCTTCTTCTCGTACCGATGAGATTTTCGTCCATTTTTCTCCAAAAGGCAAAAGAGGCGTAGAAAAATTCAACACTGAAACATTGGAATTTGAAGATAACTCTGTTCAAAAAACAATGTAAAAACGGTCGTCAACAAAGGCGACGATTCGCTAAAAAGCCGGCGTTGTATATCAAAATGTTACATGATAACAAAGACATACTGTGATTTGATTTCATCATAAAAGAAGTCTTTTCCATTGAACGGCAAAAAATCTTATACTTTTCCGTAAATGTAGTAATAGAATCATTTGGTCTTATTTTTTATTTTGCCGACAAATTCTGACAATATATAACGAGAAAATTTGTTATTCTTTGTTAGGAATCTTACATTTTATGCAAAATTTACTTTTATTTTTGTGGTAAATGTAAATACATAACCATTTAGAGAAAGGAAGAAATCCATAAAAAAACTATTAGTTTCAGCAACAGCATTCACACTTTTAACAGTTGGGTACAATTCTTCTGCATTTGCGGAAAAGAATCCAAATGACAAGAATTGCGGTCACTTTAAAAACAAACAAGAGGTTATGGAATTCTGGCATAGCAATGGATACAGCGCAACTAACGATCCTCATGATTTAGATCGTGACAATGATGGCTTACCTTGTGAAGTAAAAAAAGGAGATTACGATCAATTTTTAGCTAGTAAACAAACTACTAAAAAAGATGAAAATAAACCACAAGAGCAAACTAAACAGGAAAATACTAAACAAGAGAACACACAACAAAACAACCAAGCAACAAACAATAAACAAGAACAACCTAAGCAAACAGCTGTAAAAAATGAAACAAAAAAACAAGGTGAAAAACTACCAAATACAGCATCAAATGGCATCACAATGATGCTTGCAAGTGCTGCCCTAGTATTAGTAGGTTCCATTCTTGTATTCCGTCGTAAAAAAACGAACGCATAAACTAATACTTAAAAACGACAGGAAGACTCCTGTCGTTTTTAATGTGGAGTGATACATTTGAAAAAACTTGATTGGCTTGGGGTTTTATTAATTACTATAGGTTCTTTTGCTTTTGTTTATTACTTTATAGACTGGTATGATGCAAGGAAAACTGTTGAAGCCTTGACGAGCACTGAAATTGAACAATATAAAAATATAAACTCTGTAACTAGTGATAAGAAAGATACCACCAACAAATCGGAAGAAAACCACGATCAACAAATTCTACCAAAACAAGAACTGGATTTTACAAATACTAAAGAACCATTACCAGAATCACAAAAACAGGTTCCCTCTTCTCAAGTACAACATCAAATGGGGAAACAAATCGCCTACATGGTTATACCGAAAATTAAGCAGAAATACCAAGTCTACTGGGGCGCTGATGATAAAGCATTAAAAAAGGGAGTTGGGATGTTTGTTAGTGATATTACTACTACTCCTTCTGGTAATGGACATACCGTTTTAAGCGGCCATCGCGATACAGTATTTAATAATTTGGGAGATTTACAAGAAAATGATTACATTTTAGTTGAATACGATAAAAAGATATACACTTATCAAATTCGCAAACACTGGATTACTGATGCAGATGATCGTACTGTAATTATTACAAAAGATAAACCGACGTTGACATTAACCACATGTTATCCATTTAACTATATTGGGGATGCCCCTAATAGATACATAATTGAAGCATCTTTAGTTTCTATACAATAAAAGTGAAAGCCTCGGCTCTCATTTTTATTTTCTTTCAAAAGAATATAATAAACTAATTGTAACCGTTTCTGTTATGATGATTCCGGAAATCTTACATTATTTTAAGTAGTACATACACAACCATGAAAGAAAAAGGTAATGGTTAATTAGTGATAACTCAATCTTCTTGAACGTGAATGAGAATTCAGGTTTATCAGTTGGTTAACTGTATATAAAAAGTTACCTAAAGAGAATCGGCATATGAAAAGAAAGCCAATTTTTATAACATGCGGTTTAGTTTTGGTCGTTTTTGGGATTATGGGCATGGGCATCAACCTAACGAAATTAAATCCCCCCAAAATGAGAAAAATGGGGTCTGTGTACATCGCCATCAACCTAAAGAATCAAAATCCCCCAATAACGAAATTTCTATTCATTATTGAATACTGATAGTGAGACGTTATGTTAACAAAGCCCTCCAGTTTCGAACTGAAGGGGCTTCTTACTATCTAAATTTTTTAAAATAACGGACACAAAATCGTATATCTTTTCGAACTTTATATATGGATATTATTAATATTTATATAAAAGGGGGAAAAGAAATATGAAAGAAAAAATAGAAAAATATGAAGAGGTCACTGAAGTATTAAAGGTATTGGCACATCCTGTCCGTTTAACCTTAGTAGAAATAATGCTTACAAAAGGCCCTACTAATGTAACAACAATGTATGGAAAATTACAAATGCCTCAAAGTACAATTAGTCAACATTTAGCCAAACTAAAAGCTGCTAAAATCATTACAGGTACTCGGAAAGGATTAGAAATTTATTATGAAGTAGCGGACAATCGTACAAAAGCGATATTATCAAGTTTTGTTTAAACGATGACTTTCTTGACTTCACAGTAACAAATCACAAATTAACTTAACGTCGAAAATTATATAACTATCCATAACACTAATTATGTAAATGGTACAGCCGTCCTGATGGACATTTTTTGTGTTTTTTGCTTAGCGTGAGGCTGGCAAAAATACTGGCGATAGCCTATCGCTATCAACTAACAAAATTAAATTTTCTTAAAATGAAAAAATACGCTATTCTTTCTCTAGAATCATAGGAAAGGCAGGCGTTTTTTTGTATCATGTTTTGTATTTCTAGATAAACGGACCATAGATAAAGAGAAAATAGAAGATATAGTTAATTTTGTGCTGAATGGTGTAAAATCAAAAAATCCAAGTAATTAAAATTAAGGCTAATAAAATTAGGCTTTTTTCTTTGCATATTTATATGTATACACAATCCTTATCCTTTAACTACTCAATTCCTTCTCCCTAACAAATATGAAATTTTGTTTAACGCTTCTAAATTCATTTTTAAAATTTGGACCCATATAGTATTTTTATTAATTAAAACTTTTAAGAAGTAAAAATCTGAATTCTTTTACATAGCGAAAGAAACCAAATGTTATAGCTAGTTATACCGCCAGGCGGGGAATTCAGTTAGTATTCCAGTAATCTATGAGATTGCTAGACGTTTGAAATGGTTTTTTCTATTTTGCTAGAGGGAATTTGTGGTAGAATAAACACAACTGGATAACGTGGGCGGGAGGTTGCTAATCCTTTTTCTCTGATTTTAGAGAGAAAGGAGGTGACCGAATAGATTCTTTACTTACTTTATTACATGATGCTGTAAAAGTGTTTCTTACAGTCTTTGCGACGGCTTATGCAAATGAGTTAGCAAAGAAATTAAGTAATAAAAAACATAAAAGAACCGCCCCAGCCGGCAAGCGAAAGGGCGATTCTAAAAAGAAAAATAATTAATTTTTAGCAACCGTCCCGCCTTGCGGTAAACAGTTACTTGAAGAGATGTGTCCAGCATCTCTTCTTTTATTTTGTACAACAAATCCATTTAAAATTCATACGAACAACTTATATAAGATTATATAAGTTTATACACAAATTATAACAAATGTTTTAACAAATGAAAAGCTGGTTGGGGATGAGGTTTTATATGGTAAAATGGAAATCAGATGGGAGTCCGAATACATCTTATTAAAATTAAAGTAGTTTAAGTCGGAGAAAGGCGCCTTAGGGTGTCTTTTCGTTATGCAAAAAATCCCCTTCAAAATAACTCATAAGCTTGCAGAAAGATTTAAACAAATAAGTGGATTATTTCGTATCAAAGAGTAATGGATAAAATTTTTTTGGTTTTTATGATAAAATTCCAATGATTTGAGGGATTTTAGGATTACTTATGTAATAGTACACCTCTAAACCTTCTATCAGATCCTAAAATTTTCCCTTTCATCGTAGAAAGATGCTGTGAAACAGTTGGTTGTAGAATTTGTAGAATATTAACTATCTCTGCAACATTAAGTTTTTTATTAGGTAATAAGGTTAATACAATTTGGACACGTGATGGATGCGTTAGGATTTTTAACATTTCTATATTTTCGTCAGATACTTTAAGTTGATGGGTTTGTATGTTATTCATTGGTATTTCTCCTTTTATAAATGTATATTAGTTAGTGATGAAGATTTATATTGTCATTGAATATTCCCACTTGCTTCCTTTTAGTTGAAAAGCATCTAATAAATCATCTATTCGATAATAACGGGTTTCTTTATATGGTGAAGTTATTGCGAAGTTTCCCTTTTTGGATAAATTCAATTTGTTCACCTCCCCAAATTGAAAAAGCTTTAGATATTAGTTTTTTACAGTGTAGGATGATCTCTAATTCTTTTTCTAAATTCATAGTAGTCCCTCAGGTTTATTATTATATTAGATATGTTGCTGCATAAGTTACTAAGCTAATAACCATGATAATCCTAACGACAGAAAGCACTAGTGATAGGAGAACCAGTAAAACATAAAACAAGACATATGGGGGGCTGTGTATTGGAACCCTCGATCACTATGTAGGAGAATCCCTTTCACGTTCCGCTTTTTTCTGGCCTTTTTAAGGGTATCTAACACGAGTTTAAGGTCGTTTCTATGACTGATTTCATAGGCATTCTTTAATAGAGAATAGGTATAATCTCTGTCCATTGAAAATCAAATAGGTAATATCTGTTACCCATTTTTTATTCGGTTGTGAAGCTTGGAAATCCCTGTTCAGATTGAATAAACAACACTTATAAAAAGCATCTACTTTTTATGAGTGTTGCTTGAATATTTTTTAGCAAAAGTAGCTTTTTAGACGCTGTCATATGCAAAACTAGCTACAAAAACACCCAAAAATAATATGTAACTTTTTGCACACCTGGATACTTATATGTGTTAAGACAAAACAGCTATATGGTTGTATATAAGACTATATGACTGTTTTGTCTGCATAATATACAAACAAACAATCTGTTTCTTTACATAGTTTGTTTGTATATTTCTATGAAAACCCCCATCATCCCTAGCAAGTAGGAACACTATTCATCATTGTATACTAGAAATGCATTTTAAATCATTTCTCCTCTTTTGTATAAAAAAGCTTATTTTTCACAAATTTAATATTCTATTCTGTTACTGTAAAACACCATATTCATATGAATGTGGTGTTTTGATTTTAATTACATTTTTAACTTTTTATAGAAAGTCACAACTTTATTATGTTGCAATAAAAAATCTAAAACTGAAGGCCATAAATAATTTTTTGCAAGTTGTTATCCCCTTTAATGATATAGGGTATGCTTTCTGAATTGGTTTAGCGCTGTTGATCTCTTATAAACGAATAATAAAACCTCTCAAATTGAGACGTTTTATTATGCCATTTAATTTAGGAAGTATTATTAGGATTAAATTACATTTAATTGTTTTCTAACTCTATTTTTTTATCTCCTTTCGACAAAATTTGACAAAAAAGTTGTAACCGTTTCTGTTATGATGGGTTGAGAAATCTTACATTTTACATAACTGGAGGAAACAAAATGTATAAGAAAATGGGTACATTAGCTTTAACTGGTGCACTTGCTTTCAGTTTAGCTGCATGTGGAGGAACTGAGGAAACAGCAAAGAAAGTATCAAGTGATCCAAAATCAGAACAATCAACAGACAAAAAAGAAGAAAAGAAAGAATTTAAAGTTGGGGAAACAATTCAACTAGGTGATCACAAATTAACTGTTTCGAACATTGAAAAGTCTCAAGGTGGAGAATTTGACAAGCCTAAAGAGGACCATGAATTTGTAATAGCTAATGTGACTATAGAAAACGGCGGTAAAGAGGAAATAAGCTATAATCCTTTTGATTTTAGCTTACAAAATAGCGAAGGTAATATCGTTAACGAAACATTTACTACGGTAAATCAAAATACACAATTAAACGCTGGACAACTAGCTCCAAACGGAAAGGTTTCAGGAAGTATTGCTTTCGAAGTAAAACAAGGCGATCCTAAACTTCAATTAATCTTCAAACCTAATTTCTTATCTAAAAAAGAAATTAGAATTAATCTTCAATAAAAACGAAACATGGGAGAATTTAAAATGAAAAGAACAACTGAATTTGTACTAGGTCTTATTGGTGGTATTTTTGGTATCCTAGGTGCTATCCTGGCTTTAATGATCGGCGGACTGGGAGCTGCATTCGAAGCTGACGGAGCAAACTCTATTATCGGATTAGGATGGGCAGCTGTAGCTTTATCAATATTAGGCATCGTTGGGTCTGTAATGGTGAAAAGTAAAGCTAAAGCAGGCGGAATCATGATGACAATTGCTGCGATTGGTGGATTTATTTGTATTTTTGTATTCTACCTATTACCAGGTATATTACTATTAATCGGCGGATTAATGGGTATCTTCCGTAAAGACAAGGCTTCTGTATCTGCATAAATACGAGCACTCGAATGAGTGCTTTTATTTTGCTTTTATATATTAAAAACACCAGGAGGAACATAAATGAAAAAGATTTTTATAACTTTATTTCTACCTATACTGCTATTCATTTTTACTGGATGCTCAGCAGATTTGAAAAAAGTTGAAGATGCTACTAAAGAAAAACTAGAATATAGTCATGTGGGACCGTATATCGAAAAAGTTACTTATATAGCTGGAGAAAAAGAAAATCAATACACGCCTATTAGCATTAAAATTACAGTAGACAAGAAATTCTCAGACCTGCTTAATACTGAAAAATACTCGGCTATGGAAGATGCTATTACTAAGATTACGGACTCCAATAATAGTGTATCTTGTGGCGGAAATAACAAGTGTAGATACAAAGACATTCAATTATCTTACCAAAACGATACGTTTGTAATGGATGTTAAACATAAAAAACTTGTCATTAATGATAATGAAACTGTTACACAAGCGGATTATGAAGTAGCTATCGAGATAGAAAAGAAATTAGAGGGACAAAGACAAGAACAAAAACCTAAAGAAGAAAAAAAACAACCGGAGGAAACTCAAAAGTCAGAGCAATCAAAAGTAACTGTAAATACCGATAAAAGTATTTACGAAAATGAAATTAAACCTAAAATTGATGCCATGATAAAAGAATATGATGATATATGGAATCAAGAATGGAGACCTATTTGGGGTGAAGCAAGTAAAGGTCCTGAATCTGTAGAGCCAAACGCTATAAAAGAAAAAATGGAAAAAGTTTCAAATAGATACGATGACCTATCCACAAAAAATACAGAATTTAAAGGTGCTGAAAAACTAAGTAATCCTGAACTAAAAGAGAAGATGGATACATTTAGAGTAGAGTTTGGCCTAGCAACGAACTATAGAAGTAATGCTGGAAAAGCTGTAACTCAAGGATTAAAAGGTATAGCTCCAATGAAAGAAAGAATGGAAGAAGCTCGAAAATCAATTAAACTTTCTGATGAAAAGTTAATCAACGCGGTAGCTAGCCTAACTGAAATTGAATCAAAATTAGGGGTTAAGCGCAACTAATTAAAATATGATTCAAATCTATATTTTATTAGATTTGAATCATATTTCTCAATAAATTAGTCAGGCCAGCATGCTACAATAATATTTGGATGGGAGTCCAATACGTATTCTTAAAATTAAAGTGGTTATCAAGTCGGAGGAAGGCACCTTAGGGTGCTTTTTTTATTTCTTAAAGGACCTGCTCATTCATTATTAAAAAGCATAAGGTAATGTAAACCCGTTAAAACACAAGCGTAACCCAATTTTCTCCCCTCTTATCTAAAAGGAGGAACTGTTATGGACTTTGGTGGTAGTTGTAGTAGTTTTGGTGGCGGATTCGCCTTAATCGTTGTGCTCTTTATATTATTAATCATAGTTGGAGCTAGCTGCTTTTGCTGATTTACTTACTAGTTAAGAAAAGGCACTCATTTGAGTGTCTTTTCTTTATGAAAAAAATCCCCACACGGTGTGTGGAGATCACGAGTACATCTTTCAGTTTGGTGAACAACTTCATCATAATACATTCTCCCTCCACCGCCTTTCTATATTTTTCTAAATCAACTTCTATTCTTTTGAATTCATCAATTCTGTAAACAAGCTCTTTGTCTACCTCACTTAATCTTCTTTCAATTTCTTTTGCTGTATTTCCTTGCCAACTATGTGCTAATAATATCTTAATTGAACTTACGTTAAGAGGATTCATAGTAGCGTTGGTTATAAAACCCTCCAAGCAATAGAAGATTTAGCTAAAAAAATAGCTTAGATTTAATTTTTTTGTGTCCAAAATATTGACTCAAATCCAATACCGCCTATCGTGTTTAAAATGGACATCTCTTTATACCATAACTGTTCTGAATTAAGCTCCTGAACAGAAAGAACTAATTTTGGTAGGTAATGATTATACATTCTTTGTTGTGAAATTTTTATAAATAATTTTAAAGTCTCTTTATTATCCATTTTTCCTCCTTGAAAATCATCATTATGAATAAGAAATAATTTCTATTTTTTAATCCCATTTAATAAAAATAGTTCCTTTTTTTCTTCTAATTCATATACTTCATCCCACCCTATTCCACAAGCTGCCGCATGTATTTTAGGTTCGTATTTCTGGCTACTTTTTAAAATTGTATAAATTAAATTTGCAATTTTACTACTAAGGTGACCAATTCTAGGCAATTCCTTTAGGGTCTAACAAAGCATCAAATTTAATACAAGAAGCTACATGAAAACTAACCCCAATATCTATCTCAACATAAAACTGATAAAACTTACGCATATCTTGAGCTTTATCATCCGAATGATTCCCATAACTAAAAGGAGTAATCGTATTTTCCATGATTTCCTCTCCGAACAGTAAGCAGTATGATTATATCTGACCATCCAAGTTTCTGTTAGAGCTTAGGCCCAATGTAGCATGTTAGGATTATATCGTCAGATATTTAATCTCAGATTTAACAAAAGAGTCTAGACTCACTAGCTCCATACATTTTTAGAGTTTCAACTGCACGCTATTCACTATATTTATATTAAACCTTTTCTATATAGTCTATTAAACAGGAGCATTCGACATTAACCATAATATTCCTTCCTAAAAAACCCTGTCGAATTGACAGGGTTATCCGTTATTTTATATTAAAATTAATGTGCAGTGCCATCTTTCTAATTGAATGGAGTGCCTCACATCAATATTAGAGGTCTATGAATAATAGCCCCATTCCAGTTAATGGTCGGCATCACCTAAAGGTCACTGCACAATTTTATAATATCGCATCTAGTAAGAGAAATAAACCAATGTCCCCAAACGACTTTCAAAGTTTCTATATGAGAACTCACGTTTAAAATAAAGGTACATTGGTTCTTTATAAATTATATATTAATTATTCTTCTTACAACTAGAAATTATAGACTTAATTCAGTAACATGTAGTCCATTAAAATGATATAGTCATTTCTTTAAGCACTACAGAAACGACTTTATTGTCACTTAACACCTTTTTCTTGAGGTGTCGTTTTTTCTCCCTCTTTATTTTCATTTCCGTTCGTTTTTACTGCTTCTTCTGCTTTTTGTTTCTCTTCTGTCTTTGTTGCTTCTTTATCCTCATTCTTCTTCTCTTCTATCTTTGTTGCTTCTTTATCCTCATTCTTCTTCTCTTCTATCTTTGTTGCTTCTTTATCCTCATTCTTCTTCTCTTCTATCTTTGTTGCTTCTTTATCCTCATTCTTCTTCTCTTCTATCTTTGTTGCTTCTTTATCCTCATTCTTCTTCTCTTCTATTTTTATTGCTTCTTTATCTTCGTTCTTCTTCTCTTCTATCTTTGTTACTTTCTTTTCTTGAGCAATTGCTTTCTTTGATGTATCAGGAGTGAAAAACAACTGATATGTCACTATACCAACTGTCACTATTACCACACTAAATGCGATATTAAAAATCCCCTTTTGACAACGACTTTGTTGTTTTTGTTGAAACCTGCTTCCTTGTCCCATTCTTCAAACCTCCGTGTTCATTTTCGCCTCTAATCTTTATGCATTGTTCCTATGAATCTTAATATTTTTATTAAATAATAATAATGAACTACACTCCCCATACAGGATTCCATATAAAAATAATAAAATTTGTATTTTTTCAAGTATTTGACATATGTTATTCAAAAATAGTTTAATAAATTAAAAATTGATAAGCTTCTGTACTTAAGAAAACCTTCGATTTTATTCAAAGGTGATTCCATTTATGTCCACATTAGATCTTCTGTGGAAAGCTTTTTAACAATTAAGCCTCTTCGTCCCTTATTTATAATTTTCAAATTAAACTGACCTCTATAGTATACTAAAGATGTTTCGTTTTCTAATGTAATCTAATCTTTAATTCGCTTTCATCACAAAACCAATATTTATTAAGTTCCCTTATCTTTTGTATAAAGCTCCTTTGGGTCTTTCCTATATAGAGCAATGTTTCTTTCTTAGCATATACTCTAAAGATTACAAATATCCCCTTCTTAAAAGCTTCTTCTATATTATAAAAATCATTTAAACTATACGATCCAGGCCATTTAATATGTACTTTTTCTATTAATTTCACCCCTTTTTTCAGACAATCATATTTTTTTCTAAAAATTTCATTTATTCTGAATACATAGTCCTACTAACTTGAATTATAAATTGCGCTTTTCTATAATACATTTTATTATTAATAACTTCAATAATGGATATGTATATATCTTCATGCATGTCCTATCATTTGTTTCGTCATGTAGGACTCGTAGTTCTCGTCGGTAATTTTGCCGTTCTATGGTGGGGGAAACTATGTACGGGGGAGATAGCGTCTAGGCCGGATGAGTGGATTGCTCCCACCAGATCGCCCCAAAAGTCGTCGATGTCAAAACCACCCAACTGTAGCTTTGAAATAAAGTTTGATAATTTAGAACAAATTCCGATCATTAATAATACAGTTCGATAAAAATCTAATTTCAGGATTTTTCATTAAACAAAAGGATAGGTTATTTGAAGAAGGTGGAGAATATTGTTAATGTTTTTATTTACAATTCCATCCTAAACGATAGTTGACATATTGAACAGCCCGATTCGTAATAAAATAGACAGCTGCATAGCCAGAAGCGGTAATAGAAGTCGATACATTCTTTATCCCTAGGTACCCTTGAACTACTGTCAATTCAGGACGAGCTATTAATTGTAAGAGTTTTTAACACTCTATCCGAAGAGGAGCAAGGCTTTGATGGTAAAAAATTAGCTAGAGATATTGCTGGTGAAATAAGTGGTAAATATGATGTTCGTCGTATTTGGGATAGTATTGATCCATCTACCGGCGAAAAACTTTCGGGGTGGGAACGTGCTGGGGCAGGTGTCATGGATGTAGCCGGCCTTACACCATTCGGGAAACTCGCTAAAGTTGGTAAAGGTGTTAAGAACGCTGAGAAGGTGGCTGAAGCTAAAAATATTCCTGGTAGAGGTTATCACAAAGAAGTGTATGCTAATAAACCTGTGAAAGTAAAAGACGCTGTAATTAAGTGGGATGAGTTTTTAGGACCTGGTGAGCATACTAACATTCATCCAAGAACAGAATTAGAAGACTCAGATAGAATATTTTCAGTTAATGGCACTAGAAGTATACGCTTCGGTTCACATGAAATGAACTCAAAATCAAGTAAGTTCCACTACCATGAAGAAATATGGACTTATGACCCAATAAATAATGTTATGAATGTTGACAATACACTTGTTAGAGTACCATATAAATAAAAAGGAGTAATAAACAATGAATGTTAAAATAGTGGATATATTAGAACAATTATTAGGTGGATATAAAGTATTCGTTCAAGTAGCTAGCAATCAATTTATCGCTGAGTGGAATGGTGATAAGCCAGAAAAAAATGAGAACTATATTGTAGAAATAGATATAGATGATGAATTTATATGGAATACAAATGTAGCCTTTTCAGATGAAAATACTAATACAATAATTCAGAATGATGAAGGCATTAAAGTAATTGCTAAGCTGGATTATAACAGTGAGGATAACTTAGCAACACTAAATATTTATGATAGTGTAGTACTAATTGATATAGAAGGAACTGAGCAAGATATATCAAATGAATGGGTAGAAATACAGTGTACTTCAATTAAAATATTTAATACCAATTTATAATAGAAACTAAATGTATAACTACCGCATAAAAGTAAAAATCAAATATATATTATAGTAATGCAGGTTTTATTAGAGTTAGGGGATATGATAAAAACAATAAACAAAAAAACATTACGTTGTAATAAATAAAACTCAAAATTATAGAGTCGAATATTGGGGAGAAGAATAAATTTATAATAAAATCCTAACAAGTCAATAAATAAAATATCATGATTATAGCAAGGAAATGCTTGTATACTGATCTATACTGCATTCCCTTGACCACAAGCCTCCGAACCCTCATCGTCAAGGAACCTTCGCGGCATAAACACTAGGACTCAGCGAATTACTTCCAAAATTGATAAAGTCTTGCATTGGTCAACGGATTTACCGTCTAGATGCAGAGTGCTGAAAAAAAGTGAAGTAAACGTAAATTGATGAGCATGTGTTGTGCCAGAACCAACTGGAAATGGAAACGGCAAGCGGATACACTCCTCTTGCCGTTTTTTCATAGCTTCGTATGTATTTGAATTCCTTTCGCTTTCTCTTCTTCACCCTTCACGCGTACAATTAAATCATATGATCCGGATTTTGGCGTTTCAAAAGAAAGCAAACCTTCTTTTTGAGAAGTAACTTCTTCTTCATAAATGACCTTATCGTCTTTTGTGACTTGCAATAAAATCGTACCTTCTTCAACGGCTGCTTCATAAGGAATTTCCACATTTCCTTTTTTAGCTTTAAGCGTTTGCACATCGTAATACCCTTGCAGGGAGCCGATTTTTAAAGTCGTTTCGCCATTTTCTTGAACCTTTATGACTTTTGTTGCTGTATTGCATGCGCTTAACAATACAACAAGAGTGAGAATGAGAAATGAGCGTAGCAATTTCATAGAGATTACCCCCTTTCTTTTTATCATTATAAAATTTTGCCATTGCGGTAACTATTTTATCATTTTTTGATAAGCCAACATACTCATCAAAATTAAAAATTGTCATTTATTGATAACCTGTATGACATCCGCATCCTTTCAGCCTAATAAACTCCCGTAAATTCACTTAAACTACATTTCTTTTTATAAATTTTAATACAGATTCTCTTGAACATTCGATTTCATTTTTATTTTCATTATAGAACTTTGACACATACGTTATAACAGTCATATATCTCTTCTTTCTTCATCTGAATTTGGCATAACACACCCTGTTCCATCTTCACTCATATATTTCTTCATTTCTAAAATGCTTAACTCCATTACTTCCCCTTTACCTTCATTAGCACTAGAAAAGACAAATGCAGAACCAAAAGCAATTGCGACTATAACACCAATTACAGCTGCAATTCCCCATGCCTTGCGACTCATACCATTCCCCTTTTATTATTTAGTATCTTTATAATATCAAGCGATTCGAAGTCTACTGAGAATATATTCCAAATTTAACACCTGTCTTCATTATACCAACATACTTATAAATGGAAATGAGAAATTTATACTGAGATTGTCCCTTCTGGCTGGAGTGACGACCCTATGTCGGCTGCATCTTAATAATGTGCTGACTTAAAATAAAGTCCGATTAAAAGGAATTTCTTATCGAACTTTATTAATAGCTTTTTTATAAATGATCAGACTTTGTTTTAATTTATCAAACTATATTTTAAATCCACAATACCAGCACATGAAAAATATTATTGATTATACAGTTTCATATTTCCACTCATATATCTATTTTTTATCATTCTTAGCCAAGAAGACTCCTTCCTCAATTTGTAGGAAGTCTACAATGTAAAATCTTAAGCGCCATTCACACCTACCGAAGTAGAGCGAAAACCAAGCCAATTAGGAGGCGTGTGAGTTCCATAACTACGGGTAGAGCCTACTAAAATAACTGGTGGATACGCTAGTGTTCGTAGGAATCCCCCGCTTTAAGCGTAGCTAAGTGGCGGCTAGTTCAATATCAAATAAATAATCATCTGTACCAACTACAAATATGAAATATTGCATATCAAAATGTATTGCTGTATTTGTAAACGCTTACTATAATAAAAGTACAAAGATTTATTACATCTTACTACTCAAAAAAGGAGGAAATAATATGGAAATCGCAATGGCTGTTTTAAAATTTGTAGGTGGAGTACTTCCATTAGTACAAGAACTTTTAAAAACATTTATGTAAGTTTATCATTTCGCAATTATTTATAAAAATTATCATACAAATAATCTGTACATCAAAAATAAATTGATGTACAGATTATTTGCGTGAACAGACTTTACAAAAAACTCAAATTATTTGTGAATTCGGAATCCTAATTCATATTCTTAGAATTTAGGTGGTTATCAAATCAAAATCATAGGGGCGGCTTTTTGTTAAATCGACAGGACTTCATGCTTTACGTACGACAAAAGGAATCAAAACAATTCATGCTCTATACAAACAAAGGCGAAGTCTCCAAGTAGACTCCGCCTTTTCGGTATATCACGAATTACAAGAATTATTAATTGTTGCATAGCTATTTAACGATGCAATTCTGGATTCTCTATGTTTTAGGTAACTTTGCAACTGAACCACTGTTATAAATTGGTAAAAATACTGTAACAGTAGTTCCTTTCCCAACTTGGCTTCTTATGTTTATTTTTCCACCGTGACTTTCAATAATTCGATAACTAAGCATGAGCCCAACACCCGTTCCCTTTTCTTTTGTACTATAAAAAGGTTCACCTAGTCTTTTAATTCTTTCTGGAGGAATACCAATTCCTTTATCTAAAATACAAATCTTAACCTCAGTACTATTATGTTTTTTCACGTTAATAGTGATTTCTTGACCGTTCTGTATAGCCTCAATAGAATTTTGTAAAATATTAAAGAAAACTTGTTTTAATTGAATTTCGCAACATTCAACCAATAAATTTTCAAAATCCATATTTATTGCAATATGAATATTCTTCATAATTGCTTGTGTGCTTATTAAGGCGACTACGTTATCTAATATAGTACAAAGATTTTTCGGTTCAAATACTGCAGCATTCGGTTTTGCAATAGATAAAAATTCTTGAAGAATTGTTTCAATACTACTAATTTCAGAGAGTATTAGTCTTAAATATTCTTTATCCTCTCCTACTTCTTGTTGTAATAATTGCATGAACCCTTTAATTACTGTTAAAGGATTACGAACTTCATGAGCGACCCCAGCTGCCAATTGTCCTACCGCTTTAAGTGTATCTGATTTCTTTAATAATTCCGTTGTTATTTTACGCTCTGTAATATCACGTACAATAATCATAATTTTATCCTTAAAAAGCGGTAAAAGTCTTGCTTCAAAATGATATATTTCATCATCTAGTTGAAGAGAATAATCTATTAAAACGGGAGCGGATGAGGTATGTATTTTATTAACCGCTTTCTCAAATTGCTTTATGATAGAAGCTGGCAATACCTCTTGGATTTTTTTTCCTACTAATTTTTCCATTGAAACATGAAATTTAGATATAGAATTAGCTTTACAATCCATAATGGTTCCATCAAGTTCTGACAAAAAGTATAAATCAGGAATTGCTTTAAAAATTAATTCTAGTTCAACCGAGGTCCGTTTAAGTTTTTCTTCCATTCTCTTACGCTTGGTTATGTCAACTCCAATAGCTCCAATACTCCATCCTAAAGTAGGAATACTATGTAAAATATTTGACCACATAATAGTTTTTTTCTCACCATTTTTACATGTTATATTTACCTCCCAATCTCTAAAGTTATGGCCATTTATCAACAACTCATTACATAACTGATCTCTATAAGCTTTATCAGGGTGTAGCAATTCAATTGCTTTAGGATTGTTAATAATTTCATCTGCATTATATCCAGTTACTAATTCACATTCCCGATTCCACATAACAATATTTCCTTTTTCATCAATAGCATTAATCATAATCGGCATATTTTGTAATATGCTATATAAATGATTTTCATCATGCTTTGTTATAGCTTTTATTCGTGAATCTTTTTCTTGAAATTTTTTAAGTTGTAATTGTTGTGTTGCCATCTCTTCAATTAGATTTGCAATATGTTTAAAATATGTTATCTGAGAATCCACAATAATCTCTTTATTAATACTTGTCCCTATAACAAAGGTTGCTATATGCTCCTGTTCAATAATGATGGGAATATGAGTATCTTGGGTCAATTTGATTTTTTGATTATGAAAAAAAAGGTTACCTTTGGAAAATATAATATTTTGGTTATTATCAAGGAGACAGAATGAAATTTTAGTTAAATTATAAAATTGTTCTGTTATATTCTTGAACTCGTTTATATTTATAAGATCTCTCAAGGTATATTTCATTATTTAACCCATCTCCTTTATATTTAATATAACTTTATGACTCCCCAATACAAAATTATTATCTAAAAACAAAAAACTATTACCTAATACAACGATGATCTTGTTCAGCAATGCCTTAGGATTAATCACGTACTTGTTTAAAGTAATAACACAAGGATTGAAAATGTAAAAAGGCCGCAAAGCTTTTTGAAAAAGTGCTCTGCGGCCTTATGATTTCTTGTCTTACTACCTAAATACAAATCAATTTTATTTCCTTCTGAATCAACGGCACGCTATAAATAAATCTATTATCCTCTTACTTTTATATAGATTATTTAATTCCAAATCATATTGATAAAAACAGTTTATAATCATTGTACACGCAAAAGATAATCTATATTTTCCTGTTATCCTTACTCAATCACTTACCGTTAATAATACAATACTTAGCTGATTATATCAGCATTTGCAAACCGGTTCCTTACACCAGCGGCAATTTCTTATTATCTCATTCGTTGACGAGCGAATAGGACTCCACCTAAAATCAATAGTAACATACCTCCAATAATAGAGCTCATCTCCATTGATTTTCCGCCTGTTTTAGGCAGCCATGCTGACGTCTTAACGTTTTCTTTAGTAGGTGGAACTTTTGAATCGCTATTTGTTTCTGTATTTGTGTTTGGATCTTTTGGATCTGTGCTTGGATCTTTTGGATCTGTACTTGGATCTTTTGGATCTGTGCTTGGATCTTTTGGATCTGTACTTGGATCTTTTGGATCTGTGCTTGGATTGTCCTTGATTTTTGTATTCGTGATATCATAACCTTTTACTTCTATTTTATATCCATCCACCGGTTGTTCTTTCACTTCGTACTTATATGCCTTACCTTCGGCATCATATGCCGCTAACTCTTTAAATGTATATTTCCAACCTGTTGCTTCACTTACTTCTTCTGTTTTGATGACCTGACCGTTCTGTAATAAATCTACTTTGATTGTTTTCGGACGGTCTGTCGCATTGTCATCTTTCCACGTTTTTATTCCTTCTACTGTTGTTTGTCCTACTTTTGTATTTGTAATGTCATAACCTTTTACTTCTGTTTTGTATCCATCTACCGATTGTTCTTTCACTTCATACTTGTACGCATTTCCTTCGACATCATATGCCGCTAACTCTTTAAATGTATATTTCCAACCTGTTGCTTCACTTACTTCTTCTGTTTTGATGACCTGACCGTTCTGTAATAAATCTACTTTGATTGTTTTCGGACGGTCTGTCGCATTGCCATCTTTCCACGTTTTTGTTCCTTCTACTGTTGTTTGTGCTACTTTTATATTTGTAATGTCATAACCTTTTACTTCTGTTTTGTATCCATCTATCGGTTGTTCTTTCACTTCGTACTTGTACGCATTTCCTTCGGCATCATATGCCGCTAACTCTTTAAATGTATATTTCCAACCTGTTGCTTCACTTACTTCTTCTGTTTTGATGACCTGACCGTTCTGAAGTAAATCTACTTTGATTGTTTTCGGACGGTCTGTCGCATTGTCATCTTTCCACGTTTTTATTCCTTCTACTGTTGTTTGTCCTACTTTTGTATTTGTAATGTCATAACCTTTTACTTCTGTTTTGTATCCATCTACCGATTGTTCTTTTACTTCATACTTGTACGCATTTCCTTCGACATCATATGCCGCTAACTCTTTAAATGTATATTTCCAACCTGTTGCTTCACTTACTTCTTCTGTTTTGATGACCTGACCGTTCTGAAGTAAATCTACTTTGATTGTTTTCGGACGGTCTGTCGCATTGCCATCTTTCCACGTTTTTGTTCCTTCTACTGTTGTTTGTGCTACTTTTGTATTTGTAATGTCATAACCTTTTACTTCTATTTTGTATCCATCTACCGGTTGTTCTTTCACTTCGTACTTATATGCCTTACCTTCGGCATCATATGCCGCTAACTCTTTAAATGTATACTTCCAACCTGTTGCTTCACTTACTTCTTCTGTTTTGATGACCTGACCGTTCTGTAATAAATCTACTTTGATTATTTTCGGACGGTCTGTCGCATTGCCATCTTTCCACGTTTTTGTTCCTTCTACTGTTGTTTGTGCTACTTTTGTATTTGTAATGTCATAACCTTTTATTTCTGTTTTATATCCATCTACCGGTTGTTCTTTTACTGTATAGATGTAAGCTACTCCGTTTATATCGTATGCTTGGAGTTTTTCAAATGTATACTTCCAGTTTGTTGCCGCTGTTACTTCTTTTGTGTCTACTACTTTACCGTTTTGTAGTAAATCTACTTTAACTGAGCTTGGGCGATCTGTTGCGTTGTTATCGTTCCAAGTCTTTGTTCCTTCTACTTTCGTTTCGCCTACTTTTGTATTCGTAATGTCATAACCGCTTACGCTAGATTGATATCCCACTACTGGTTGTTCTTTCACTTCATACTGATAAGCTACTCCATTCGCATCGTATGCTTCTAAATCTGCGAATATATATTTCCAACCCACTACTGCTAGTACGTCTTGTGTTTGGATCACGTTTCCGTTTTGTAGTAAGTCTACTTTGATCATTGCCGGACGGTCTGTTGCATTTCCGTCTTTCCACGTCTTCGTTCCTTCTACTGTCATTTTCGCTACTTTTGTATTCGTAATGTTGTAACCATTCACTTCCGATTTGTATCCCGCTACCGGTTTCTCTTTTACTGTATACGTATAAGCAACACCATTTGCATCATATTGTGCTAGGTCTGCAAATGTATATTTCCAACCGTTTGCCGCTGTTACTTCTTGTGTTTCGATTACATTGCCATTTTGTAGTAAATCTACTTTAATTGTTGTTGGTCGATCTGATGCATTGTTGTCATTCCAAGTTTTCGTTCCTCCTACTGTTATTTTTGCATCTTTTGTATTCGTAATGTTGTAACCATTCACTTCCGATTTGTATCCCGCTACCGGTTTCTCTTTTACTGTATACGTATAAGCAACACCATTTGCATCATATTGTGCTAGGTCTGCAAATGTATATTTCCAACCGTTTGCCGCTGTTACTTCTTGTGTTTCAATTACATTTCCATTTTGTAGTAAATCTACTTTAATTGTTGCCGGACGGTCTGTTGCATTTCCGTCTTTCCACGTCTTCGTTCCTTCTACTGTTGTTTTTGCATCTTTTGTATTCGTAATGTTATAACCATTCACTTCCGATTTGTATCCCGCTACCGGATGCTCTTTCACTGTATACGTGTAAGCAACACCGTTCGCATCATATTGTGCTAAGTCTGCAAATGTATATTTCCAACTGTTTGTTGCTGTTACGTCTTGTGTTTCAATTACATTTCCATTTTGTAGTAAATCTACTTTGATCGTTGCCGGACGGTCTGTTGCATTTCCGTCTTTCCACGTCTTCGTTCCTTCTACTGTTATTTTTACATCTTTTGTATTCGTAATGTTATAACCATTCACTTCCGATTTGTATCCCGCTACCGGATGCTCTTTCACTGTATACGTATATGCATTACCATTATTATCATATGCAGGTAGATCTGCAAACGTATAGTTCCAGTTATTTGCTGCCGTTACTTCTTGTGTTTTGATTGAATTTCCATTTTGCAGTAACTCTACTTGGATTGAACTTGGACGATCTGTTGCATTTCCGTCTTTCCAAGTCTTCGTTCCTGAAACGGATGTCGTTTTCACTTTATTCGGAATCTCAAGCTTTACGCCTTTTTCAGCATTTGCATCAATTGTAAAGTTTACTTTTTCTTGAGGATCAAAATCCAAATAGTTTGGAGCTGAAATCTCTTGCACATAGTAATTACCTGGATCTAGATCAGGGACCTCCACCATACCTTGTCCATCCGTTGTATACGTACCGCCAATTTGCTGATCTAACTCTGTATACAACTTAAATTCAACATTCGGAAGGAATTTCTCTTTATCTCCGGCAATATGCTTAACGATTCTTAACGTTCCTTTAGGTGGTAAATCACCTTGAGCACCGCCACCCGCATTTATATTTTTAACCCAGGCCGTATTTGAAAAAGATACTGGTTGCTGATTTAGAATCTGGTAATTAACCGTAAAGTCATTAAAAAAATTATCTTGGTTCATTCCACTTTCAGTTATAGTAGAGCTATATCTTATACTAAGAATCTTGCCACTTACATGATCCTTATAAGCCCTAATTTCAAAAGAGTTATCGTTGAATGTAATCGTTCCGTAACCATTATCCCTAAACTGTTGAGGTGTTAAAGTTTCATTTCCAACTATTAGGATGAAATTATCCTGATTAAGTGTTTGACCTGCTTGTAAAGTATCGGACAAAACAATATCATCACTTAACTGTTCTTTATTACTGCTACCATTTACATTCAATTCCCAATTCACTTGGTTGGGAGTTTCTGGTTGAATTGAACCTGTTTTGTAGGCGAATTGTACTGTACCCGTTCCTTCTGTTGGACCCTTAATGGTTACCGTTTGATTTGCTAAACTTGTACCTAAATTTGTATCAACTTTTATCGTTTGTCCCGTTCCTACATTACTAGTTGCTTTAACTTCAAAATTAAAATGCCCTCTAATATTTTGAAGTTTCTCAACTGTATCATTAAATGTACATATCACATTAGTTGTAGTTACTTGGCAAGTACCAAAGTTAACACCTGCATCATTATTTAATGAGATAGTCCTACTATATCCTTGTAATTCTGAAGGTAAAGTTAATGTTAGTGTGTCTCCAGCCTTCATTTGATTTACAGATTTATCACTAAACGTTACTCTTATTCCCGTTCGTTCTCCGTAATTTAATTCCGTTTTATCGAATGTAAAACTATCAACTAATCCTGTTTTATTTAATTCTTGTGCACTTGCTATTATAGATATAAAACTCTGACCTATAGTAAACATAAAAATCATTACAATCGAAAAAACCGAAGTTACTCTTTTTATCATGTCATTCTCCTATCAATTATATTTAGATGGCTCCTAATATGAATATGCAATGACAATGACTTAATAGGCTGATGGTATTTCTTCTCTTTTAACAGTTATAAACTTAAAAACCTGAAAACAAATTTCTATAAACGATTCCTCTGCTCTCCATTGACCTTCATTTTTTCTAATGTAACATTAAATTTACTAAGTTTAATATTTACAAATTAAACAATTGTTGATATTATCGTAACTGACGAAGTTACATTTTTTCATCATTCCTATCAAATCTCGAAATCTTATGTTGTATCATATCTACCATCACATGGTGAGCATAAATTCCTGATTAATAATGTTTTCATCTCAATGCTATTGGTTTATTCATACTACTTTCCATTGTTTTCAGATTCATAACATCAATATGTCCAAATTTGATAGCACCTTTTTAATGATTCACAATTTTATTTACCAGAACCTTTTGTCCCCCTCCTACAGGCATTTTTTCATGCTCTCATCCGTAATATAAAACTATTTAGATAACAAAAATAGTTTTTGTAATTTTTGTAACCGATTTTGTAATTAATGAAACCAAACATAAGTTAATACCACATTTGGGATAAATCTCTTATTTTATACTCCCTCCTACATACACCGAAATATCATCCTTAAATGCTTGTACTAAACCTCTACCAAATTCTTGATTCACTTAGTAAAAATTAAAAATCACAAACAATTTTGTTTATTCATATACATCTTTTACATCATTTTCTAGGTTGTGATTAGGTAGTCTTATTCTTTTTGAGAGAATGAACAGTAACGTCCACCGATCTGTTTAAGGTTATGAATTTAGTGTTTTTCACAATCTACATGACTTATAAATTTCATGGCTAAATCTCGCTATACCGGATCTTCAATTAAATTTTCAGCATGACGACTAGATTCATAATTAATTGTAGTTGCTTATTTCCTTATTTGTATGAAACCAAATTTCCCATTGCAGGGTCGGCACAATAACATATAGGCCGTTTACTGATATTCGTAATGAATGTGTGCTTAATTGATAAAGCTATCATGAGAATAATAGAATACACGTACTCTACTTCTACCAGATAATTAATAATTACACCTTAGTCACCTCGCTATCTGTCTATAATGCTAGATATAATATACAAAACAAAGAAAGAGTTGTAAGTATTACTGTCAATCAGTCAGAAATTAAGACTGAATTTTCAGTCTTTTTTGGTTAAAAGAAGATTTTTTCATCAACTCTTTCTTTGTATTATGAGTTTAACACTAAATATAAAGTATAACAAGACAAAAATATTCAATTTTCTATTGATTTCGACAATTATCTCGGAAGGTTTTACACTACTGCAATAGAATTCGAGAAATTAAAACCTAGTTTATTTAAAATAGGTTTTTGTGATCACTGCGGAGAAGAAAATCATTTCATTAAACCAAGAAATGATTCCTTAGGGGTATATATAATTGACACTTGTATATATGGCTGCCCTGATGAACGTAGTATCCCTAAGTAAATAATAAAATGCTTAAATAATTTGTGATTAATTTAGATAGTGTGAAATCGAAAACTCCTACCATGAAGTTCCCAAAAATAAAAAAACTAATACAATTTAATATAGATTTATAGACATATAAAAACAACATTACTGAAAATGATTCAAATAAATGAAATATATAAACAAAAAGTAATTCCAGCTGAAGTTTACAATAACTTATGTAATGATTGTGAATATGTATTAAGCAATTTTATGTAATAATTTTTCCGTTTACTTGCCATTCTACTCACAATTCACCGCAATCCCCTGATTACTAGTTTTTATAAAATACATTTAAAATATAGTACGTGAAATTATAACAATATATTTATTAATGGTGAAGTAAAATTAATTTTCACTTTGCTTTTCTATTTAACTCCAACTTACTTTTTCAATTCAGGAAATCCATTTTCTATTGTTTTTATTACCTCCTATGTAATTTGTCTCATTGTAAACAAGTGCGGATCACTCTTAATTCAACTAACGGGCAATTTAGTTTGATAAGGAATTATTTTTCATGATAAAATATCGAATATTCAAAAAAGTTCAAGGGAGTTATAAAATGAAATTTAGTAAAAAGGTATCTGAAATAATAGATTCAGTTGGAAACTATGAAAATGGATTCGAAGATATAATAGAATTATCCATGGGATGTAAATTCTCTGACACTCATACAACCGAACCTAACTGTGCAGTTAAAAAAGCAATTTCTGAAGGCATTCTCTTAGATGAAAGATTTAATAGCTATTATAGATTTAAAAATAAGGCAGAATATGTTTCTGAGCAAAAGAATAAAACTAAGTCTATTGATTATATGAAACAAATGAAGTTATATTAGTTTTTTATGATTTCGAGGTATTAGAATCGGGTTATTATGATTGTTCTTATAAGTGTTATCGGAGGAAACCGCCCTCACCGAAAATGCGAATGCCATTGTCACCCTCGTTACCAAACGTTAACAACCGGACCTTTATTCTAGAACACAAACACTGACTTCGTCCAAGTATCCGCTTTAAACGAAAGCAACAAGGTCGCAAACCATAACCATATTTGGTTCTCAATTATCAAGATACTTGTAACGGTGGCGTATATCCTTCGTATCAATATCTTTGCGAACAACTCGTTACCACCGATTCGAACCGGTCTGACGTAATGTTACAAAACAGGGAATGTGGCGATATTTATTGTCCGTCCGAAGGAATTAAGTTGATCCTTACTCTCCAGTCGATCCTCCTTAACATGAAATAAATATATTAAACCGACTCCGATGGCAGAGCCAGTTTTTTTATTAGCGCACGTTTACATAGGTGGGACTTGCGTTGATATAATACGTATATTTGAATTAATTTAATATTTTTACACGGAATTAATTACCTAATATATTTTATAATATAATTAGTATATATTGGTGGTGTAATAAATGAACAAGTTAGAAAATTTCTCTAAAGTCTTTGTAATGTTTTTTATTTTGCATGTGATATTACTTATATTTTCTCCAAATAGAATAGTAGGTAGATCAGCTATCCAAAAAGATGACATAAAATTACACGTCTATAGTCAAGCCACTACGGGAGCACCTCAAAAAATAAGTAAAAGTGATTTATCTATATTAAATGAAAAAATTAAAGATACATATCCTAATGTAAAATCTACGGACATTGAATTTGAAGGTGACACACCGTTCCGTCATGTTGATGATTCAGCTTATATCGGAGAATTTACTGTATACGGAAAAGTTATAGGTACAACACGAAATGAAACATCAGGTGAAAATACAGTTGCAGTTTTAAAAGTTTCATATTGGGACATAGCGATGATTCGATACCTGTTTTATGAAGACTCTATCGCAAGACTATCGCTTATAATTTTGTTACCTATATTTTTTGTTGCACTTTTCATCCTTTGTTTATGTCCTAAGAAAAGCGACCGCCTGTAATAGGCGGTCTTTTTACGTTTACCTCGCACAAATTATTAACGCACATTCACATATGCATCACTAGCCGTAATGTAGTACGTGTCTCCTTTCGAATTTACTAATATCAATGTTAGACGCATTTTTGTTAACCATAATTACATTTTGTAAATAACAGTTCTAACTGTCTAGTTTATTATCAACTACCTAAATTGGATATGTTCCTAAATCCAGTTCTAAAATATGCAATTTGCCCTAATAATTGGCATAGCCGCTTCCTCATCTTATATGAATGTTTATATCTTCCATTCTCTATATTAGACAAGTTACTGAGTGTTACTTCTCGCTCTCTAGCTAACATATTTTATTTAATTCCTAACCTTTTTCTACAAAGAACCAAAATTTCAGAATCATTTTCAGGTACCAATGTATCGATTAGCACTTACAGCCCCCCTTTTATGCTATTTCATATGTACTTTTTATACGCACAAAATAATTATCCATATAAAAATAATCATTTTTCATTAATTACTAAGCGTTTTGAACGGAAAAATTAATGAGAAATTCCATTTCTACTATTGGACATATAATTGTAGAATCAGTGCTTCATATAAAGAAAATTGCACGAAATAGAGCCAGAATACACACTATAAATGAGATTGATATATTAAGTGAAATTAACATATTAATTGTTAGAAAGATAGAATTATCAATCTCATGTTAACTATTCTTATCGGATATGATAACAAGACATTAACAAAAAGTTGATAAACCTATGTCTTTATTAGGAGAGGATTGAAATACAGAAATCCACATCAGTTAAGAATCATATATCATTTTTTGTAAATCACTAAGAATTTCGAACGAAAAAGCTAATAGGAAATACAGACTATTAAACATATACTTATTACTTAACATTATTTTCTCATATTCAAAAATCGAATGCTCAGGCAAAATAACTTCAATTAAAATGCATTCAAATCAATAAAATAATACATTAATATAAATAAAATCAATCTGTAATATAAGACTTAAAAATTCCAAATCTACTATTGGATATATAATTGCAGGATCAGTACTTCATACAAAGATATTCTTTGTGAAGATACAATGTTAACACGAGATTAACACTGCATACAATAGAGCTAGAATACACACTATAAATGAGATTGATATATTAAGTGAGATTAACATGTCAAGCGCTAGAGAGATAGAACTGTCAATCTTATGTTAACTATTCTTATCGGCCGTGATAACAAGACATTGACAAAAAGTTAATAAACCTGTCTCTTTATTAGGAGAGGATTGAAATACAGACTATAAAGCAAGCGCTTATTACGTAAAGTAAGTTTAAATTAATACAATAACGCATTAGTATGCGTAGAATTATTCTGTAATATATGACTTAAAGATTCCAAATCTACCATTGGACATATAAGTAAAGAATCAGCATTCCATACAAAGAAATTTGCATCTTCGCAAAGATTTATTTTATGGAATGTTAACATGCGGTTGATGTCCTATGAAATAAACTTAGAATAAACAACATAGATGTAATTGACATATCGAGAAAGATTAACATGTTGAGCGTTAGAGGAATATAATTGTCAATCTCATGTTAATTATTATTACTACAAGTGGTAACAAAACATTAACAAGTTGAGCTTTTTAGTTACTAAACGGTGAAGTAATGCAATGATAAAATAATAGTTTTAGAAGAAGATGCTACTAAAAAACCCACTAAGAGCACCAATCAAGTTGAAATTAGTTAAAAACTTATAACAAGTAATCTCTAATGAGAGTAGGTCCGCATTGAATACGTTTGAGCATATCAGGTGATCCTGTAAAGTTTCAAGCAACTGATAGCCACCCACCAACTTGACTAACTTCTACAGCCATAAAATTAGGTTTTAACGTTCATATAAACAATGATTATACTAATCTTGGGATCAATTCAAAAGAACCACTACACTCTATTAATTAAACAGATATCCGCTCCATATTATTTAGTGTTATCAATAAAAAGGCCCATACTACAATTATTAGTAGTATGGGCCTTTTTTATCGCATTTATACCTACGTTTTTTTGAAATTTTAATGCTATATCCTTATAATTATTTACAAATCGGTTATATTTACTTATCATTAATATTATGTGAATAAAACTGTTAATCTCATAGCAACATTTCATAAAAATATAAGCACAAAGTCACCTCATCAATCTCACATAACATTGACACATTTTAATCTTTAGTTAACAAAGCGTTAACGTTTATCGAAAATCTAATAATGATTTGTCAATGTTCTGTTAACACTTTAAATATTCCATGTTAATGTCATCTTTCGTGTTAATTTCAATAGAAGAAGGTATTTTTATTAATATCGCCGAAAGACAGTTAACATATCAATCTTATATTCCATGTTAATGTCATTTTCTATCAGAATTATATACTGTTAAGGAGGTAATATTATGATTAAGCAGGAAAACCAAACAGAGCAACCTATTTTAAATGATGAAAGCTCATTACACGAAGATGCTTTTGAAAAAGCCTGGCGAATAACAGAGTTTTCTAAGTTAGTAGGTAGACACCATAATACTGTTTATAATTGGTTCAATACGTTAGAAGAGAAGGGACTTCACGGAACTCTTAGAACCAATAATACAAATGAAAAGCTCTATAATTCATTAGATTTAGATATAGCCCTTTTCATAAAGCAGAAAAGGGATGAAAAGTGGTCTTTAGACGCCATAATAGAACTTTTACCACATCAATTTGAACTAAGGCCAGTATCTCCTGAAAACCAATCTAATGAAATATTATCTCAAATTGATTTTCAAGACGTAGCTGTGACAATTGAAAAATTAGTGGAACAAAAAGTTCAAGCACATATGCAAAACATCGAAATACAATTCCAGGAGAGATTTGAGAATGTATTAAAAGCATTGCCTCAGCCTGAAGATCCAAGTGCTATGAAAGAACGTCAAAGACAAGAAAGACTTGATAATATGATAATTGAACATAGAGCTCGTAAGGAGTTAAGAAAACAAGCTGAAAAACTATGGAATGAGAAGCCTGAGGCAGAGCGTGTAAAAAAAACTGGTTGGTTTAAAAAAGAGGAAGATTTAGCAAAAAAACAACTTTTTATAGAGAAGTATTTAGAAGAGAACATGATAGAATATATGAAATCTGTTATGACAGATAAATAAAATAAGAGGTCTGGGATATTCCCAGACCTCTTATTTTTACTTTGATGTGCCAAACATTTTGTCTGGATCCATAAATGCAGCTAATTCCTCATCATTCTCAGCACCTACTGATGTCTTCTCATTACTAGTTCCAATATCGATGTAATCACCAAAATTAATACTGAAGTCATCATCTTGATCTTGTGTTTCAATTGTACTAATTTGAGATTTTTTGTACTGAATTTGATTTTGCTTCTCTTTAAATTCATTGAACTCTTCAACTAAACCTTTAGACAAACGAGACGGTAATGCATCTGTTTTATAGAACGTGTACACACTGCCCATAAAATCATTTTTACTAATTAGATAACCATTGAATACCGTACCGTTGATTGGTAGTTTATTTGTAACTTCTACTTTTGCATCATCCATAAATGAATCATCAATATTCTTTTGTTCGTCCAGAATTGCCAGCATTCCAAAATGATGCACCTTAGATGCCTCTAACTCACCATCATCGTTCTTTTTCATTAATTCTATAGGATGGTGGAAAGAGCTTCCTTTCAACGATTCCGAGAACATATCTACTATTTCTTTACTATTTTCAATTTGATTCATATTGCGAGAAATTTTATTAATAACTAAACAACCAGTTTTCTCTAATAGAATACGTTTAAAGTCCTGTGAATCTAAAATAACAGATGTTCCTGCACCATTAGAAGCTGTATTTAATTCATGGATGATTTCACCAATGCGCTGGTTAGCATAGTCTCGTGAATTAGCAATACCTTTTTTCTCATTTTCGTTTAATCCCTTAAACTCGTCATAGAAATGTTGGTTATCCGCAAATATAACGAATGCAACACCTTTTGCTGGATCATTTGCTAACTTCCAAATCTCTTGAGAGAATTTATTTACTTGTCTTAATACATCAGGTCCATCTGCTCTTACAGGGAGTGTCACAACAATACCCATTTTAATAAAATCTTTACGTTCAATCGCATTATTAAAAGCAATTCTCGCGTATTTTTGCTGGTTAGCCAATAATTCTTCTCTTGGGACTTGTTGTGCTATTTTCTTTAGTTCTTGGCCAATAATCGGTTTATTGTGAAAAGATGAAAATTCTTCAATTGCTTTAATGATTGTAGAAGTACCTGTTCCACCGCCTAAGCCAGCAAAAAACAGAACTAATTCATCTGTTGGTCTTACACGCTCTGTGATAAATTCTTTTAATTTTTCTTTCGCTTCATCATTTGAGTCTAGTACTTTTACAGCACGTTCTGGATTCTTTCCTAGTCCCCCTAATTTTAGTGATACTTGGTTACTTGTAGGCACATTTTTTAATTCGGCTAAATCACCATCGTTACTATTTAAAGCAAGACAGTTGTACACAGATGTTCCATCCGTATGCTTATATTCAGCAAATTTATCTACCATTCTAGTTCCAGCCTGACCAAAGCCAACCATTGTCATTTTTACCGCTACTTCGTTTTTCAGAAAGTTCTTCGCCATTATTTTATCTCTCCTTTTTCTTATCTATTTGTTTGTTTACGTCTTCCTAATTCAATTAACACCTGCTGTCCTCTGATTGTTGAGATTAAAAATTTATAAGGGTGCATAATCTTTTCAGTTATTAATGACATTGAAGATAATGTACTCACACTTACTTCAGCTGATCTTCTTGATATATTGGTTCGTTCAACCTCTAATGAGTACGATTTTCCTTTTAATTTCTTAACTCTCCTATCAATTACAACATTACCTACTATTTCATTTATTGAGATGCCTCTCATATATTTCGTCTCTTGGTATTGTTTATTTACTTCAGATCCTATGTAATGAAATACATTGTAAAGTATTTCATCTTCTTCAAGAATGTCTGCAAACATGTTCACAACTTCATCAGGAAATTTAATTACTTTATATTTTTCGCTCAATACCTCGTTCAAGTTGCCCCCTCCTTAAAAAGTTGGTTAATTATTCCTACGAATATATTACATTATTATAAAGCGTATATCAAGTCATTGTATATAGAACTTATATATAAAGCGTATAAGTAAAAGGATAGGATGAAATGTTGATATATAAACACGTATTTATACGACGTATATGCACAACGTATGTTACATATGTCAATTCTAGGTTTCATGTACTTAACAATGCAGTCTATAAAACTATAAACTCATTATTCAATTTGACATTTTCTTGAATAATCCTGTATAAAAAATATCAAATTACAAACAGTTCGAACTAGCAATCCTCACAAAATATCGATACGCTTTATTTATAAGCTTTATTTATACGTTATACTTATAAGTTGTATTTATAAACCATTATAAATACAGGTTTTGTAACTCTCATATCAATTTCATGTACACACAATAAATATATTCAACTTATACACACCTTATATATAAATTTTATATATAAGGTGTGTATATTATATGGTTTGATATGAAATAACTAGTTTATTAAAGAGATCTTCCTGTTCTTTTTTCTTTATTAACAGTTTTTTCTATTCTTTATATCTATTGATAAAGGGGACTCTGTCAATGTCATATTATAATTTCTTTTCTCTTTGATTAACTCTGTTGTTACCTCACATAATTGCACATATAAGACATAGAAGTTTGTAAACCTTGTTAATCTCATATCTACAACATCATTATAACTAACATGTAAAGACATACTATTATTAAATTTACCTAAATTCATTATATTTTTTTAAGCATAGGTCTACTAAGTGAATCTCATATATTGCTTTAAATGTAACTGTATATTTAGGACCGTTTTTCCTAGCTTGAAATATAGTCATTATAATTATTTAGATAGTACCGTAGTTTATTGCTTCTTATTTTTAGTATTTTACTTGCTTGTAAAGCTTGATAACCCTTGTAAGGATCTAATTCAGGTTGATGAAGAAGCTGATATTGATTGAAGATAAGAGCAGCGTTATCGAATGCTAAAATTAAATATGAAGATTTTGTAAAAGATACAAATGTTGATATTGAAGAGTAAGTAAATGAAGAATTAAATACAACTACAAATGGCAGCTGCTTCTGTTCAGGAAATTAAGCCTGAAGTATCTTCTGACAAGACAGAAAAAGGGGGGCTCGATTACAAAAACGGAAAGTGGCTGATATTACACCCGAAAGTAAAGAAATTAAAAATAGGCTAACTCAATATATAGAAAATGGTGAACAAAACGATCATTATTGAAAATAATAAAGAAGCAGGTACCACTTTGAAATGGTTACCTGCTTCTTTGCTTACATAGACTCAATTATCATCTGTCTTTCATACCACTTAGTTAATTTTTCATTTACACTCTTCGAAATACGTTTCATTTTCTTATTACAAAATCTTGATAGGGTAGCAGGAGATAATCCGATTTCATCTGCAATTTCGCGCATCGTTCTACTTTGGTGCATATGTTGGTGCATAATTTTCTCTCTAATCATATCCTCAGAGCCTTCAATACTATGCTTTACTGTATTGGTAATAAAATTATTTTCTTGCCTATCCGGAATATCAGTCATCTTTTTCTTTACCAAACTCCCGATATTATCCATTAATTCATTAGGAGGTAAGATGATGATTCCTAATTTAGAATAATAATTCTTAAACCAATTACGTTCTCCAATTTTTGTTTCATCCAATTCCTCAGCATAAGCCCAATGTGAGATAACTTTTTCTTTTTCTAAATCAATTAAAACATTTTCTAATTGTTCACGAATACGATGTGGACGGCCAGAATCCATATTTATACCCATTACAGATAACAGACCTTTTTCTCCACCAATTGAATACGGTCTTTTTAAATTGCTATACTGTTGACGAATCCTCCACTGCCAAGACAAATAACGTATTAATCGTTTGTGGAATTTATGTCTATAGCTATTATATTCCAATGCTTTTTTTGATAATAATGCTGTCGTACTGTTAGAACCATACAAATAACCTGATAAGAAGCTTCCTGGCTTTATTCTGCAGGATTCAATACCTACATAATCATTCGTATTCTTATCTCTCCAAAGTACTACAGAATCTAAAACAAAGAGCCTTTTAATGACTTCACGTTTCATTTCAAATTGCTCTCCAGTTTCTGCTCGATCATTCAAAACGACCACTTCATTATCATCATTTAAGTAAATAAAGATACTCGCCAACGCAGCAATACGTTGTGCAATTTTTATTTTATCTTCTGCACGATGATACTCTATACCATTTGCTGATGCTTTTGGCATGTTACACATCTCCAGCACATTTTCATAACTAAAATCAATAAATTCATCCGGAGATTTTACTTGATTTAACCACTGAATTGTAATGGTATCTAAACAATCTGCTGTAAGATCATCCATATTACTGATAACACCATCTACTAATATGGACCATCTTTCTGCTTCATTAGTGTTAACTAATCTTAGGTCTTCATCTTTATGTGACGATAGTTGAGCAACTCCACTTGTATTTTTCGTTTCTAATGGTAATACAGGTGCAGCTCCCGCTTCATCTTCTTCAAATTGATTCTTTGCTATGCCATCACGTAGTTGATAATATACTGCGTCATTACTAACTGGAAAGTAATCCTCAGGAATATCAGCTACATGTTCTTTGGACTTCTTATCTGTAGTATTAGGTAAGATAGTTGTTTCAACCGTTTCTGGCATCACTTCGAACTCTTGCTCTATTATCTTATCGAGTACATTTCGAATCTCAATTTTATATTTATCTAGATTTGCATATATTTGCAATAATGAAATTCCTTGTTCTTGTTTCTGACCTAACCAAGAAACAAGTGCTGAAAATGAAGGAGATATATTAGCTGAAGTTACTAACTTATCATGATTTTCCTGTACTTCATCATAATATTTATTCCACTTTGCCCATAGCTGCTTGTTTTCCTCATACATTGGAGCAGCAAGTAGAAGGGCATCACTAAACAACACTAATACTTTCTCCATATTTAAAAACCTCCCAACAAAATTACCACCTAATACAAAAAAAACTGATAAACATGAAACGTCATAGCTATATGGTGGCAACATAGCTTAAAACTTGAAATATTCTCAGAATAATCTATATTAATTTTCGATTTATTGAATATTTTTTGTAATACTACCTAATCAGTCATATGCCTGTCTTTCATTATATAAAATTGTTCTTATTTGTATAATTACTACTTTACAGTATAAACTCCACTCAAGAAAGTTATTAGGCGATTAATAATGAAGACAATACTTCTGAATTAAGATCTGATTGTCTATTATGTTACATAACAATTGACGTGTAATAGCTATATGATGGCATTACCTTTTAAAACTTGAAACATTATAGCTATATGATAGGCATTACTTTTTAAAGCTTGAAACGTATAGCTATATGGTGGGCACTGCTTTTTAAAGCTTGAAACATATAGCTATATGATGGGCATTACTTTTTAAAGCTGAAACGTATAGCTATATGATAAGCATTACTTTTTAAAACTTGAAACGTTATAGCTATATGATGGCATTACCTTTTAAAACTTGAAACGTTATAGCTATATGATAGGCACTGCTTTTTAAAGCTTGAAACATATAGCTATATGATGGGCATTACTTTTTAAAGCTGAAACGTATAGCTATATGGTGGGCACTGCTTTTTAAAGCTTAAAACATATAGCTATATGATGGCATTACTTTTTAAAACTTGAAACGTTATAGCTATATGATAGGCATTACTTTTTAAAGCTTGAAACGTTATAGCTATATGATAGGCATTACTTTTTAAAGCTTGAAACATATAGCTATATGATGGGCATTACTTTTTAAAACTAAAACGTATAGCTATATGGTGGGCACTGCTTTTTAAAACTTGAAACGTATAGCTGTATGGTGGCACAACTTTTTAAAACTTGAAACGTTATAGCTATATGGTGGCAACAACTTTTTAAAACTTGAAACGTTATAGCTATATGGTGGCAATAACTCCTTGAATATGAAACATACATACACAAAAATCATTTTTATTAAAATTAGTGATAAACCTTGATATAAAGCGATTCTAAAAGAACAAGAACAAACGTCAATAAAATATTATAGCTATATGATGGCAATAACTTCCGTTCAAAAAAACCAAAAAAACCTATATATATCAAGGGATGAGGTACATTTTACAATAAATACAAAGGTGATTTCAAACTTGAAACATTATAGCGGTATGATGGCAATAACTTTTAAAAAACATGAAACGCATATAGCTATATGATGGCAACACTTTCTTATTGAAAAGTAGATGAAAATCCCTATATAACAACATTTATGAATAGATTTCACACATTCATCAGATATATTCAAATATGAAACGTTATAGCGGTATGGTGGCAATAACTCTTAACTTAAAACGCTAAAAAACCTTATAAAATCAAGGTTTTTTAGCGTTTTTACAAATTCGACATACGTTTTATATTTAAAATTCTTTATAGCTATATGGTGGTCAAAAACTTTTTTTTATGAAACGTCAAATCCCTTGTGTGCCAAGGGATTAAGGCACGTTTCATATTTTTGTTTTTCCTCTTAAAGAGACAGGTTTCACCAACATTCGATTTGATATAATCAAGATTGAATTTTTATATCCTATTTTGGGAAGAACTGCACATCATAATAAGAGGAGGTGAAAAAGATGGCTAAACCTTTCGTTATAAAGAACAAACGTAGTTTAAGTGGTGAAACAACAACTCCAGTACTAGTAACAATCAAAGCATGGCAAAAGTTAGTAGAAGCTTTAGAAGGCAAATTCTATAGCTTTAAAGATACATATCTAGAAGATATCGTGAATTCAATGTCTTACGAAGAACGAATTGCAGATGAAGAAGGGTTTGTTGAAAAAGCTAAGCCATCTTTTTCACTTCAAATGAAGAATCTCTTCACTAAAGCAAATGGTAGAAAACATAAGCTATATGGTATTACGAATGCTGATTTAGAAGTATTTCTATTTCTACATAAAAAATGTAATACATATGGTGAGCTTTCGCATGTATCCATTCACATGCTTTGGGAGGACTACAAAAATTATAAGGAAGCATTTGCACATATCCACCATTCACAATTCTATGTTGCATTGAAAAAGCTTAGTTTGCACAACATCATTACAATTGAGAAAGAATACAGTGGTAAATATAAAATTACACTGACTGACTTTATGAATAAGGAAACGAATAAAGCGAACCCTTACACATTTATCAGCCCAATTGTATTTACAAAAGAATTCTTTGAGTTATCTATTGCTGCTAAAAAGCTGTTTATTGATGTAGCAATGCAGCAAAAACGAGAAACTACTCTGAAACGTTCACTATATAAAGTTGATGAACAAGGACAACAGACTCATTTTGGCGGTATGTATCGCTTCTTACATAAGAAATACCCACATCAGATACGTTCTGTAATGAATGAATTAACAACTAAACTAACTGCTACTGAATCTTCTTTGTTTAGAATTTGCAAATTAGAAAAAGGGAAAAAGAATAAAAAGCAGTATACAACTCTGCATTTATCTGTACACCCTGATTTCTTGTGTGATAAAGAAGCAGGAGCAGAATATCGTGATCCTTTTACACCAAGACTTACATACAAGCGTAAAGCTAAGTTTATTGAAGATTTGTTAGTTGAAATGAATATTGCGGAATTTGCAAAAGATATGAACCAATTTGTAAATGTCTTAAAACATTCCTGTCATCGTCAAATCCGCCAAGTGATTCGTGGATTACGTGAAATGATTGATAGACAAGAGGGTTACCCTAAGAAGCTTGTTTATACACTAAGTAAATTATTAAAGCAGTCTTCTCAATATCGCGTATTAGATACTGCTGCTAAAACAGGTATTTATTCTCTGATTACACATAATGTGCCGAAAGATAAACAAGAGGATGCGATATTTAAATTTGGTACTCACTTTGCTATATACTCTTTACAAAATGTGAAAAAGCTATTCGGTAAAGCGCATGATCTGCTTCATGCTAAGTATGCTGTACCTGTAACTGAGGACGCATACCATCGTAATTATATGCAGTATCAAGAAGAATCGCTATTTAGAAAGTATGCTTTTGAGCAAGGGGTAAATGTTAACGCATATATTGCATTGGAAATTGAAATTCGTGAATTATTAAAATCTCACGGCCATAAGGGACATCACATTCCAAGTGATATTCGCGAACTGTTCATTGAAAAAATAGATAGATTGCCTAAGGAAAACATTCGCGTAATTGAAGTGCCCGAAGAATTTAATTTAATTCTTTTTCTTCAATCCTTAGAAGCTTATTACCGTAAAACAAGTGAAACACCACATACGGTAGATCAGCTGCTTCCTGCAATATAAAATGATACGCTCTCCCTTTTTGAAAAATCAAAAGGGGAGGGCTATTCGTGTTGGATCTAGAAAATATTATCACAACTTCTAAACAAAAAGAGAGAGAGTCTTACATTCAAGCGAGAATCTCTCTCTTTTTTTATACAATTCCATACAAAAATCCTTACATATAATCAGTAATTCACAATTTCACTTTTAATTTTACACAATATTCTTTCTTTATTTATGGATTTAATCTACTTAAAATCAGAAATATATCTTTAAATTTTGTGGATATCTTAATAAGATTTTCCAAATGTGGACAATAAAACACCTTAAATCTTGTTCAATTCATATTTCATATATAAATCTACTTAAAATCAGAATTTTTTTTGTTAGTATTGTTTATTTGCTGAATTATGTTCATATCTTACTTCTAAATGTTAATAAAATGTGTACACTTTTATAGCATATGTGGAAACTTTGTTATTAATTTAAACTTGCCTACCATTAATCTTATATACATTCTTACGCATCAAAATGATGATGATTATATGTAGGATAAGTAATTCAGATTTATGATATTTTGTATTTTTAGGGTAGTATTCAACGTATTAAATACATTTCCAATAAGTGTTTTTTTCGATTTTTTACGGTATTGCATCTCACAAACTCTGATTATAACTACATTTGCAAGCTATTTTTCATAAGTATAATAGTTTTATCTTTATTCTTTTTATATTAAAGATATATATTATATTAGGTTTTATTATTAGAGTAATACTTACTATATAGAGAGTTCTTTGTGTATAAACTAATTTCATTTTTATTGGTTCAACTGATTGATAGTTTCCCCATAAAAAGGGAAAGTAACATGAAATGAAAAAGTTTATGTATGAAACTATTTTATGAAACTAGATAACGTGATAAAATTCTAGTTACTGTGCATGGAATCATAAAAAACAAGGGAATTTGTTAATGAGTTTTGTAATCTTTTTATTTTGGAAATACTTCATACTTTTTAGATAAATATAGGGGGTGACTGTAAATGCCCGAACCATTAAAGAAAAATAGTCGCTATATGGTTGGATTGGACAGTCTAAGGGGCCTAGCTATACTAGGTGTTATTTTGTATCATATCAATTTTAATTGGATGCCCGGTGGATTTTTAGGTGTCACTGTATTCTTTGTACTTTCCGGTTATTTAATTACAGATATTCTGGCTATAGAATGGAAGAATAATAAGAGAATTGACTTGAAGAAATTCTGGCTCAGTAGGGCAAGGAGATTACTCCCTGGAATGCTTATTATGCTCATCATCACCTTAGCATGGATTACAATCTTTCATAGTTCTTTACTTGTAAAAATGCGAGGAGACTCATTAGCTGCTTTATTATATTTCAGTAATTGGTGGTATATTTACCATAAATTATCTTATTTTGATAACTTTGGTCAACCTTCCCCGCTAAATCATTTTTGGTCATTAGCTGTTGAGGAACAATTTTATGTGGTCTGGCCGTTCATCATTAGTTTGGGATTTTATTACATAAAAAAACAATCACGCATGATTTTATTTATTTGTCTAGGAGCGATTGCTTCCGCTTTAGCAATGGCAATCCTATATGAGCCAGGTTCTGACCCGAGTAGAATTTATTACGGTACTGATACACGGGCTTTTTCTTTACTAATTGGAGCGGCGCTTGCCTTAATTTGGCCAAGCAGTAGACTTGCGAATAAAATTATTCCGCAAGCACGTCTTATTCTTGATGCCATTGGGGGAGTTGCTCTTATCATCATTCTCATTATGTTTTGGAAGACGAATCAATATGAGCCGTTTCTATACCGTGGGGGAATGGTCCTGTTATCGATTGCTACTGCTTTGTTAGTCGCTAACCTCGCTCATCCGGCTAGCAGAATCGCACAATTTTTGAGATTTAGACCACTGCGTTGGATGGGGGTACGATCATATGGGATATACCTTTGGCATTATCCGATTATTACATTAACGACTCCAAAGGTAAATGCTGGGGAGTTTTCGTTTACAAGAGCAATTCTTCAATTTCTTCTTATTATAATTGTTGCACAAATTTCGTGGAAGTTTATTGAAAATCCAATACGAAAAGGCGCATTGAAGAATATTCGGTTTAAGAACTGGAAAATAAGAAACTTAACTTTAAGTGGTAAGTTAGCTTTAGTATGTGCATTACTCATTTCTTCGATAGTTACTTTTGGATTATCAACAGCTAGTAAAGCAAAGGAGAATCCTCAAAAAGATAAGGTGGAAGCAGTGCAAGAAGATCAGGCGAAACATCCAGTTGCAGTTTGGGAAAAAACAACCGATGCAACACCTCAAAATAAAGAAGAACAAAAAGAGGAGAATTCCGCACAACCTAAAGACCCTCTAACAGTTACAGCTGTAGGAGACTCAATCATGATTGATATTGCTCCGTATTTAAAAAATACTTTTCCTAATATTAGGATTGATGCAAAAATAGGTCGACAAATGTCACAAGCAATCCCTGCTGTGGAACAGCTAAAGAATGAGGGGAATTTAGGAAATCATGTCATTATTGGATTAGGTACAAATGGAGCCTTTACCAAGGAGCAATTAACATCATTAATAGAAGTGATTGGGAATGAACGTAAAATTATATTAATCAATACGAGGGTACCACGTCCGTGGGAATCGTTGGTGAATGAGAAGTTAAAAGAAGTAGCATCAACTTATAAAAATGTGGTGTTAGTCGATTGGCATTCAGCAAGTGCCGGAAATAAGGCATACTTCGAACCAGATGGCGTACATTTAACGAAAACAGGTGCAGAAGCATATGCTGCCCTTGTAGCAAAAGAAGTGAATCAATAGGGGGACGGAAACGATCCTGGTGCAAAGATTTACAAACATACACTTGGCTCAAGAGCATATGGCTTGAATTAAAATTAGCAATGTATTTATTGAAAAAGGTGAAGGGACATATTGGTCTTTTTACCTTTTTTATTTTTTAAAATTGGTCTTGGTACCCTAAACGGAAAGGTATTAGCAATGGATATAATCCAATTGCAGTTGGTGAAAGTATTAAATCAAATCTTACAAGGGTTTAAGAATTATTATAGCCTAACTCCAATTGGATAGAAATGTTTGAAAGAAATATAGTCGCATGAAGGACTTAATAGAGAAAATAAGATATACACTTGTGAAAGTAGGAAGTTAGGACTGACTGAAAGCCGAAGAAAGAAGAATATCGGAAAGCCGTATGAGGGGAAGCTGGAACAGAAAAGAGATGGCTGTACCATCTCTAAACGCTCTGTTTCAGTTTTCTACTATACCATGCGCACTGCTTACTGGGGGAAGACCAGTCTAGATAAGAACTAAGTCGCCTCGTTAAAAGCAACCTACAAATGGAGACCATGAAAGACCGAGGCTAGACCCTTTTCAAGTCCCCACTTCAAACCGTGTTAGCGTTTTGAAGTGGGGAAGTTGACTTGATTTTTATATAAATAATTCGAAAATTATTTATTGAATGTTACTTTTCCTTTAACACTATCCACTTTTATCTTATTATGTTTAGCACCTAAAATCGTAACATTTTTTTCGATGCTATTAATATCGGCTGAGCCATCACCAATTTTAGCTCGTACTGATCCATTAATATCTTTAATAACAACAGCCCCATTTAGAAGAGGAATTAAATTTAGATGTGTCTTTATTTAGCATTATAGAAGAATTTAAAAGCAATACACACGTTGATGTTATTTTTAGAACAATTGGAGAGCAGTATACTATAGCGAAAAAAGTTAAAATGACTTTTTGTCGTTGTTTACAAGAGGCAATGACAAATGCAACTAGGCATGGAGAAGCAGAATCGATACAAGTTCTTTTACAATATCATAAAAGTCATGTCATGCTTCAGGTACAGGATAATGGTAAAGGAATAGAATATATCGAAGAGGGATTTGGCTTATCTGGAATGAGAAATCGCTTAAATGAATATCAAGGAAGCTTGTATATAGACTCTCAAAAGAATGCTGGAACCATTGTAACTTGTGTAATTCCAAGTTTAAATATAAAGAAAACTCATACTCAAGATGAAATAAATATACTAATAGTAGATGATCAATCTATGATTTTAGATAGCTTAGAACTTTTGTTAACTGAATATACTGAATTTAATGTTGCGGTTGCGAATAGCGGAAGACAGGCTTTAGAAAAATGCGAAGTAAATCAACCAGATATTGTTCTTATGGACGTACAAATGCCTGAAATGAACGGGATTATAACGACAGAAGAAATTAAGAGGAAATGGCCAAATACGAAAGTTATTATGGTGACGACTTTTGAAGAATCTTCTCGTGTTACTGAAGCGATTAAAGTAGGGGCTGAAGGATATGTACTTAAATCTGCTCCGCCTAAAGAATTAGTAGCGGCAATTAGATTAGTACATTCAGGAGGGACTATGTTGTCTCAAGGTGTTGCAAATCGTTTGTTTCAAGCATATAGCTCAATACCGAAAAAGCATCCCTATGAATTGACGCGACGTGAAATTGAGGTCTTAGGCGCCCTTAAAGAGGGCCTAAGATATAAAGAAATTGCAAAAAAATTATTTTTATCTGAAGGGACTGTAAGGAATTATGTTTCTTCTATATACATGAAGCTTGAAGTTTCTGGAAGGAATGAAGCTGTAAAAAAAGCAGAGGAAGAAGCTTTTTTTTAAATGATACGGATAAATTACTAGAATAGTTAAATACACTATCTCTAATTAAAATAAGAAAGCAAAAGTCAAGAGTATGGTAAATGGAAATACGGCGATGGTGAATAAAAACCGAAATTGAAACAAAGGGTATTTAAAATAATGAATAGCAAAGAATAAACTAGTAATGAAAAGTGAAAATTATTGAGGTTATGCTATCAAATAATAGAATTTTCCGGAAAATAAATTTAGTGTTTGACGGCATTTTATTTTACATGATAACATGCAGATAATTTAATCAAGGCGGTGGAAAAGTATTGGAATCAGATGTTGACTCGGATAGGTGGCTGAACTGCCTCGATTTTCTCAGAGTACCCCTACTAATTATGAGAATGTAGGTTGTATACAATAACATTTTAGATTGTATACAGTAGTAAGGGAAAGAGAAAATTTATCAGGAGGTGGAACCTTTAGTTTTAAGGAAGCTAAAGGGATCAGTTGGACATATTTAATTTAATCATGGTAGCGGTTTTAGTCGCATGTACAGCATTTTTCGTGGCAATTGAGTTTGCTATAGTAAAAGTAAGAGGTTCAAAGATTGACCAATTTGTATTAGAAGGAAAGAAGGGGGCGCTAGGTGAACCAACCATTGAGAGACTTTTACACCCTTTATTTGATAAGTGGAATAACAATCCTTCCATTGCAAGTTTATTATCTTTAGGAATTGCCTTTACTATCATGACGTACTTACATGTTGTAGTAGGAGAATTAGCACCAAAAACATTCGCGATTCAAAAGGCTGAAAAGGTTACTTTATTACTTTCGCCTCCACTTATTTGGTTCTACAAAATCATGTATCCGTTTATTCGATTGTTAAATGGTTCTGCAAGGATGATAACAGGACTATTTGGCTTAAAACCAGCATCAGAGCATGATGTGGCTCATACAGAAGAAGAATTACGATTTATTCTCTCTGAAAGTTATGAGCGCGGAGAAATTAATCAAGCTGAGTACAAATATGTAAATAATATTTTTGAATTTGATAATCGTATCGCTAAAGAAATTATGGTCCCTCGAACGGAAATTATAGGGCTACATGTAGATAATTCTTTAGTAGATCATATAAAAATAATTCGTGATGAAAAGTACACACGTTATCCTGTATTTGGAGAAGACAAAGATGAAATCATCGGGATGGTGAATGTGAAGGACTTCTTTATTCGTTACATGAATAATGAAACAAAAGATTTTGATTCAATCCATTCGTATGTTTTGTTATATAGGATTGAACTTTATTCTTTTTAGACTTAAACCTGGGTGCTTTGTTTTGTTTTTTGAAGAAGCGTGAATAAGAGTCAGCGAGGTTTTGGAGAGAAGATTGAAGAGCCGAACTGTCCACTTCTTTTAACCATACAAATTCTTTCTTGAGAGTAGGTAATTACGAAGAACAAGTGTCAAATTGAAAACAAGACTGAAAGACCATACGAATTTCGTATCAACCATAGGGACTACGGGGGTAGTTCAATTCTAGGCTACATTAAGTTAAGTTGTATGTATGTCTTAAAAGCAAAAAAGTTTCTTTATTTTAAACTATAAAAAAGAAACTTTTTTGCTTCTGTGATGTTTTTATTTTTAACTTCGTGGTGATAGGGTGTACTTAATAAGATGAATAAGAGCTTTAATTTTCAAGAGTAGATATAGGAAGAATGTATATTAACTGTTGTTCCTTTATCTACTTCACTTTTAATACATATCTTTCCTTGGTGCTTTTCAATAATTTTATAACAGATCATTAATCCTAAACCGATACCATTTTCTTTGATACTATAAAATGGTTCTCCTAGATAAGGTAAACGTCCTTTTTCAATTCCACACCCGTAATCGGTAAATTGAATGATTACCTGGTTTTTATCAGGTACATATTCGATTTGAATCAGAATTTCTCCTTCCATTGGAGTTGCTTCAATCGCATTTTTTAAGATATTTATAAAAACTTGCTTTAATTGATTACCTTCACAAAGTACGAATGAAGTATCAGATGTAAACTCAGTTGTAATTTGTATGTTGTTCATCATTGCTTGAGGTTGAAGTATCATTACAATTTGCTTCATTAATACATTCAGGTCATTTGTTTTAATTTCTAATGCCTGAGGCTTTGCTAACGCCATAAATTCATTAGTAATACTATCTATTCGCTCAATCTCTGATAATACGATATCTATATAGTGCTCATTGCCCTTATTATCTGTTGATTTTAGCAAATGCATGAATCCTTTCATTGCTGTTAAAGGATTATTAATTTCATGGGCAATTGCAGTGGCTAATTGGCCTACTACAGCAAGTTTCTCCGATTTTCGTAATAATTCCTCTGTTTTTAGCCGTTCTGTGATATCTCGAGAGATACTCAAGAAAACTTTTTTGCCATTCAAGTTAAAAACACGGACACAAAACTCAGTTGTCATGGTCTTTCCTGTAGGAAAAACAAACTCATCTTGTAATGTGAAAGAAGTTTGTCCGTTTCTAATTTTTTCTACCACTCGTATGATCATTGGAGAATCTTGAGGAACGATACTAGGAAATGGCATCGAGAGAAGCTTTTCTCTACTATATCCAAACCTTTTACATCCAACAGGATTTACTTCAATAAATCGAGTTGGATGTTGATCCTCATTCAACTCTACTACATATACTGCGTCAGTTGCTTGTTCGATAAGTGCGCGGTACTTCATTTCACTGTCTCTTAATTGTTGATGTAATTGATGGAGTTCTCTTTCTGCTTGTTTCCGTTCAGAAATGTCTCTACAAATTCCTGATAAAGCAATTACATTACCCCTAACATCTAGAATAGGTGAAATCGTCAAGCTTACATCAATAAGAGTTTTATCTTTTCGTTGTCTAACGGTTTCTAACCTAGTAATAACAGGGTCTTTTATATTGTTGTTTTTAATATCTTTTATACATTCTAAAGTTTGATCTATTAAAAAATCAGGTACGCAAGGTAATTTTTTTTCTAAGATTTCTTTTTCTGACCAACCAAATATCTTCTCATAAGCTTTATTGGCTTGTATCATATGTCCGTCTAAATCAAAGATAGTGATAGCATCTACGTTATGATTAATAAATGATTCCAGTCGCTCTTTCGTTACCTTTAGTTCATTTTCTGCATTTTTTCTTTTCGTTATATCAACAGTAGAACAAACCACTTCAATCACTGTTTCTTCCCTTTTAACAGGCCTAAGAGAGAAAAGTATGATAGTCTCATCATTTGGCCATGGTAGTTCGAAAGTTACTTCTTCACCATCCCATGCCCGTTGATAGTATTTTAGTGATCGAGGAATTAAATGGAATGGAACAATGGAAGAATCTATGGTAGGTAAACTTTTCCCTACCACTTGTTCAGAGTGAAATCCATGATGATAAAATAATTGTCCATCACACAAAGTATGAATAAAATTCCCATTTACTTTTTTAAATTTAAAAATACCTCCTTGCAGTTCATGTACAGTATCCCTTAATTCTTGTTTTGATTCTAGTAATGTTTCATTCGCTTGAGCTAAATTTTGTGTTAAACTATATAATTTTTGATAGGACTCCATAAGAAAAATACCTATTAATAGTCCTGAAGATATAAATAATGTACCCTGAATATCAAGAAGTATAAGTGATATAGATGGAAAAAAGAATCCAAATGCCAAATGGATTATAGTTAAATAAACAGCTAGATAAAGAAAGGTGCTTTTAAAAGGATGGATCTTTTTAAAATATGTTTTAAATATAGTATATATAATACCTATTACTAGGGAGGTTATCAAAGCTGATCCCCAATCACCACCTAGATAGAAGATACGCATAAATAAAATAAACATTAATGTAATCCAGCCAGCTGTATGGCCAAAATAAATAAACGAAATGATAAGTGGAACCACTCGAAGGTCATAAAACAATCCCATGTACTCAAAATTAAAAATCATCAAAATAGCAGCTATGATACCTGCAAATATGCCCCCAAATAAATGGATTGATTTAGAATCCATTTTTCTTATAAATACTTGGGTAAAAATAGCCAAACTAACTAGGAAAGTAAAAATAGATAGATTGATGAAGAATCCTGTGAAAAGCATGCCATATTCCTCCCCTTATTAAATGTATTCGACAAAAAGTATGAGAACCCTACAAATTATACGATTTTTAGACTGATTATTTAGAATAATAAGATTATTTATGAGGGATGAGAGAAATTAATGGCGAAAATTATTCATGAATACATATCGGAATTATATGTAATAAAATGGGTTATATTCCTATATTTTCATGTAATTCTGCATATCCAAATAAAGGATAATGGTATAAGGTATGGTATTAAATTATACTGTAAATATTTTATTTATATCAAATTTAATCTGGTTAAGTTAAAAAAATACATTTCAATCATAAATATCAAGTTTTAATTATTTTAATTACTTAAATAATATTTAATAATAGTTTTTCTGACATAGTAATTCTTTTTTGTGCAAACAAATAATTATTAAGATGGTTAAATATTATAATGGAATTCTACGATTTACTTATAAAAAACTTAGTGTTTAAATAAGGGTGTAAGGTCCTTACAGCTAATAAGATACAAGAAAGTAATCTAAATATTTTATTTATCTTTGATGTAAGTTCGCAGAGGGATAATTTTATAGCTAAGAATATGTACAGGTAGTTATAATTTATGATTACATTCTCGTAATTAACATCAATATAATCATTTATACAAAAAAAGTTATATGGTCAGTTTTTCTAGAAATAGAATAAAGCACTTAGAGTTTAATCTAACTGTTTTATCAAGAAATATTAACAATAGGAGGAATTAACATGAAAAAAACGTTAGTCGCAGGTATATTGGCTACGGCGGTATCCACAAGCTGTTTTACACCTGTAAATGCTTTTGCTGCAGAAAATAAGCAACCTCAATTCAAACAAACAAGTATTCAGAACTTTATTACTGTGAATACACTATCAAATTCAATCAGATCATTGGGATCAAACACTCCTTTAATACAAGGATATGGATTAGTTATATTAAAACAACCAGATTTTAAAGTAAATGCTATGAGTAGTTTAACAACTGACCAAAAACTTGCAAGAAAGCATGTTCAAGAATGGATGGATGAATATAATCCTAAAATCTTCAACTTAAATCAAGAAATGATGTCATTTAGCACAATGTTTAATAACTATTATAGTAAATTAAATGAATTAGCTGGAAAAGTGAATGAAGATCAGCAAGCAAAAGAAGAATTTGTAAGTGCTTTCAATAGACTGCAAGACGAAGTGCAAACAATTCAAGGTGATATGGAACAAACTTCAGTAGACTTAAACTGGTATAAAGATGAATTGATTCAAGATAGCGAAAGTCTTACTAAGAGAGCTAATACAGCAATCGAATCCTTAAATGGTTCAAATGGGGAGATTGCACAACTAAGAACGCAAATTAAACAAATTCAAGAAGAAATTCAAAATGAACTTACAAAAATTTTAAATCGAGCAAAAGAAATTCGAGGAAGTTCTATTAGTGTTGGAAAGCAGGCTGTTGAGATTAGTAAAACAGCAATGGAAACTAAAACAATAGAATTTAGTTCTATTGAAAGCCTTGGTGACACAATTGAAAATTCATCCGATACTCATGTACGCGAAGCTAGTAATAATATTAAACAAAAAAGACAACAATTAATCCCATTAATACAAAAGTTATCACAAAATGAAATTCAAGCAGCTCAAATTACTCTTATTGAAGATCAAGTAGGTAGCTTTACAAGTTTAATTAAGAGACAACTTAAGACTTTTGACATTTTAGTGAAAGATTGGAAATCGTTAAATGAAACAATGACTCAAATGAAGATTAATTCTGGTGCAGATGCAAAGATTGATTCAAATGCATTACAAACACAATTAACTCAGCTTAAAAAATTGAATGATGAATTGAATAAGCAAACAAATCAATATGAAGAATTCGTTACAAAAGTAAAAGTAAACTAATCTTCATTTTAGAATGAACAATAACTTGGATCATATAAGGAGAGAAAAACATGGCAAAAAAACCTTATAAAGTAATGGCTTTATCCACATTAATAGCGACAATGGCAGCAGCTAATATCATGCCAACATATGCATCTGCAGCAGAAAACACATCGAAATCAACTGCTATTCATGTTAAGGCAGCAAATGCAACAGACACACATGGTGAGTATTCATTAGGACCAGATGGTCTTAGAGAGGCAATAGCTAAAACAGGATCAAATGTTTTGACAATGGATTTGTATGCTTTAACGATTCTTAAACAAGCTAATGCTAATTTTGAAGGTATAACTTCAATTGACGCTACTTTAAAAGAGAAAATCATTCAGCATCAAAAGGTTGCGAGAGGAAATGCAACCGAATGGTTAGATAATCTAAAACCGCAGCTGATTTCCACGAACCAAAATATTATCAGTTATAACACACAATTTCAAAATTATTATGATACTTTAGTAGCTGCAGTAGATAATAAGGATAAAGACACGCTAACGGATGGACTTACAAGATTATATAGTAGTATTTCAGAGAATAAAGCAGAAGTAGACAAGTTAGTGGCTGATTTGAAAGCTTTTCGCAGTAAAATGACGTCTGATACACAAAGCTTTAAAGACGATGCCAACCAAATCACGTCTATTTTAGCTAGTCAAGATGCTGGAATCCCTCTTCTAGAAAAACAAATCTCGGCAAATATGGAGAGTATTAATAAAAATAACGCAATTCTTATTTCTGCATCTGTATCAACGGCTCTAGGCCCAATGGCTATTATAGGTGGTGTAGCGCTAATTGCTACTGGCGTAGGAGCTAAAGCGGGTGCTGTACTTATTACAGTCGGTGTAGGTGCTACGGCACTGGGGGTAACAGGAGTTGTGTTAGCAAAACAAGAAATTGATAGGGCACAGGGAGATATTCAAAAACTAACTGGGGATATTTCAAACATGAAATTACAGGTAGTTGGATTAACAAATCTTAAAAAGCAAACTGAAAGTTTAACAGAGACTATCGATATAGCTATTGATGCACTTCAAAATATTTCAAATCAGTGGCAAACAATGGGATCAAAATATAATTCTTTACTTAAAAATGTTAACAAGGTTAAACCGGATCAGCTTGGATTTGTAAAAGAAGATCTCAAGACATCAAAAGATAGTTGGAACCAAGTTAAAAAGTATGCTGAAGATATTCAAAATAGCGAAATTAAAGTAGCAGAGAATAACGAATAATATTCACTCAAAAAAGGTTAGAAAATAAAATTATTCGAAACAAGATAAATTATCAGTGTAAAAGATAAGTGATGCGAGTCTCCTGTTCAATCTTGAGCAGGAGATTTCTTATATAGAAACTCAACTAGATATGAATTATAGAAGAGGATACTCCTATAAACTTTATTTAAATCTATATAGATTCAAACGGTACTTTGTTTACAAGAATTATAACGTGTTTGTAGTAAGTGATAAAACCTCATGAATTTCATAAGATCCGTGATGCATATGAAAGAGAAGGTGAAAAAAGATGAATAAAAAATTGTATATGAAAATCGCTTTATCAATGGCTATTACTGGTATGGCAACAAGTAGTGTAATGCCACTTCATACTTTTGCCGCAGAAAAAATAGGACAATCACAACAACAGGAAAGTAATAATAAATATTCTCTGGGTCCTGAGGGATTTAAAGAAGTAATAGGAAAAATGACAGCTAATACACTTGTCATGGATTCATATGCCCAAACACTTCTTCTTAAACAACAACAGACAGACCTGAGTGGAATCAGCTCTATCAATGGTGATTTAAGAGCGGGCATGATTAAGCATCAAAAAGATGCTCAAGCTAATGCATTATATTGGATAAATGATATAAACCCTCATATCATGAAAAACGCTCTAAGTATCGTGGATTATAATACGGTATTTCAATCACAATATGATAATTTACTAGTTGCTATAGATCAAAAGTCTAAAGAAAAATTACAACAAGAACTAAGAAATTTGCACCAGAATATTTCTGATAAGCAGCTAGCTGTGGATGATTTATTAGGAAAACTGAAAACATTTCGTAATGAACTGGTAGAAGATACAAATAGTTTTAAAGATAATTCCAATCGATTGACATCTATTTTAGAAAGTACAAACGCTGGGATTCCATTTTTACAGCAGCAAATTAATAATTATAATTATCTCATTAAGCAAAGTAACGATATGATTATTATGGGAGGAGTCTTCGTACTATTCACTTTTGGGGCTAGTATAGCAATGATTGCTACCGCTAAAAGCAATATTTCGTCTGCAGAGCAGGAAATACAAAAATTACAGTCTAGAATTTCGGGAGCACAGCAAGAAGTAGCTATTTTGACAGATGCTAAAAATAAAACTGTACATATGACTGAAACAATTGATACGGCTATTACTGCTCTTCAGAATATATCAAATCAGTGGCATACAATAGGAAGTAAATATAGTAAATTGTTGGACAATGTTGAAAAAATGAGTCCTGATGAATTTGCATTTATAAAAGAAGATTTGAATACAGCTAGGGATAGTTGGCAAGAAATTAAAAACTTTGTAGACGAATTATCTGCAGGTGCGGAAAAAACGAAGTAACAACAGTAACCTCTAGTTGTAGAGAATATACATTTAGATTTGCCTTTACAGGCTTTTCTTTACTTAGAAAAAACAGCAAACAAAAATAAAAGATTTTAAGAAAGAGAGACGAAAGGTTGTCTTCATCGCGGAACTGTCCCTACTTCAAAATTCGTTAGAATTTAAGTGGGGACAGTTCACATGTCCATCAACTTAAGACTTTAGATTTCACCCTAAATGAAAATTTTATAAATTTATTAGTACATACAAGTTTACAAAATTCCTTGTGAAAATTTTGACCATTAAAATATGGTCTTTTCGGGGGTCAGCCAAGATACGTGTAAAAATGGGTCATAGCATGTAGTTCATTTCCAATTCATGTGCTTTGTTGTAACAAGATGGTTTGAAATCAATAATGTTACGAATTATTTTTGATGCAGTATTTTGTTACAGCTAATCCAACAGTTAAGACATTTCATATTTTCAAATATAAACCGTAACAAAAATGATCGTTATTGTTACAATAAAAAATTTCATTACCTTGTTCTTTCCAAAAAATAAAAAAGAACGAATTTACTAATATTTGTAGATTCGCTTTAATAATTTGTCTCGAGGGCTTATAACTGCAATTACCATATATTTACATATGCCCCCGTATTTCGCTTTTGGTTGTCATACCTCGTTTTGAAAAAAGTTAAACCGTTTATAAAAAAGGTAAATTACAAAATGGTTTTTATTGTATTTTTTTGAACGGTTGTGCTAAAATGTAATCATGAGTACAAAAAATAAAACAAACAGTCAAAAAGAAATGTCATTTATTGAAAAAGCCCGTAGAGCTCAAATTATGGAATGTACAATTGAGACACTTGCTGAAGTAGGCTATGCCCAAGCCTCTTTAGGACAAATCGCTAAACGCGCAAAAATAAGTAAGGGGGTCATTTCTTATCACTTTACAAACAAAGAGGAACTTCTGGAGCAAGTTATAACTGATTATTATATAGCTTGCCAGTCCTTTATTTGTCCGCAAATTGAGGCTCAAACTACCCCAAAAGGAATGCTCCAGACGTATATTGAATCCAATCTGAAATTTATAGATGAACATCGAAAGCATGTATTCGCTGTTATAGAAATTGTTTCAAATGAAAGAACAGATGAGGGGAAACTTCGATTCGCAGCAGACTATGATGAAACCATTTTTCTTCCCATTGAAAATATTCTACGTTTAGGGATACAAGAAGGAGTGTTTCGAGATTTTTCCGAAATGTCTTTAAGGGTGATGACGTTAACAATCAGGCATGTCATAGACGGATTTAGCCTAGAGCTAATGAGAAATCCCAATCTTAACGTTAAAGATTATACTAAAGAACTTGTCACAATCTTTGAGCGGGCAACTCAAAAGTAACATATCACCCTGATGGGGGAGGGAGTACATGATATTTTATGAGGTTATTTGTTTTTGTTGTAAAAATGTATTTCGAGTATATGAAGGAACTGAGAAATATAAGCAATTCAAGAAAAATCCGGAAGGGAAATATTGCTGTGACGAATGCAGTCATAAAATAAGACTTGAAGCAATAAAACATTTTTTTAGATAGTGGTACTATCTACTACTCACTTTTGCTTTGTGAGAATTATATGAGAAGGTTTACCAATGAATGGTGAATATACGTATAAGCTAACTAGGAGGGTGATTATGAATATAGAGAAGGTAGAAGTAGATGGGGGAAATATTGCCGTCGTGAGAAGCAGTAAGATATTAATATGCGATGTTCAGTCAGCATTGGATCTTATGGCAACCGTACAATATGAAGCAGGATGCAATCACATCATTATAAACAAATCTCTACTAAGCGAAAGCTTTTTCGATTTGAAAACACGCTTTGCAGGCGAAGTCCTTCAGAAGTTCATCAATTATCGAGTGAAGGTTGCATTTATTGGAGATTTTTCTGCGTACTCAAGTCAAAGCTTAAAAGATTTCATCTATGAATGTAACATCGGAAACGATTTCTTTTTCTTACCAACCGAGCAACAAGCGATTGAAAAGTTAAGCACGTTGAAGTAGATGGTGGAAAGAGTATATTAAACCCCGTAGGTGCAGAGTAAAGTAAGTATTATACTAGACTAACCAGTTAATAAAAATAATAATCTTCCACAACCAATCATAATTGTGGAAGATTATTGTTTTTAAATGATTTTATTGTTGTTTATTTGGGGTAGCACCCCATGACCATCAAGCTAAGATTTTGAAGTTACCCCCAAAATGAAAATTTTCTTTCTCTACAGTTAGTTACTTTGAGAAGTCAGCTCTTTTTTTCGTTTTGGGGGGGGATTACTTTTCTTAAGTTGATGGCCATGTATGGTGACCCCCTGTATAAAATTTATTTTATAGGGAATTCATTATACTTATTAAAACAACAACATGATATAGACAAAGCCAAAGAATAAACATAATGGACTATAGAACCAAGTGTCGTATCTAGCAAACTGAGAATGTTTAATTTTTTTTAAAAATCCAACAAACTTAAAATCACCAATTGCCCTAATAATGAAAACTAAAGCACAGACAATACTTCCGATTTTAGATAAACGATTTGCTTGGAACCCCTGCAAATAACCTCCTTGAACAACAATAATGACACTAGCCAGTAGAATAAGAATGGCTACGAATAATGTTCCCCATATTCTCGGAGTAAAAGCAGGCTTATGTTCTCCCTCTTTTACTGGGAGAACAGCGGCAGAACCCCATCGACCTCCAAAAGCCCAATAAATATGCAAAAAACTGATAAACCACAGAAGCCCTACAGCTACTAATATTAATAGTAATTTCATTTATTCGCCCCCAATTTCGTAACTTCAAATAAAACATACACTACCGTATGTTATAGTGAAAATTTTGTCCCTTCAGGTTTTATAACCATATTAGGGACATTTATTATCGAATAATCCATTATGCCTCGGCATAATTCTGTGACATCCGCCGGAGGCTTTAACTTCTTTCAGCGGATGTTTGGACACCCGCTGAAAGAAGTTAAAAGCTCAACCATTTTATCAATATCAAAATTAGGATTTGCTTCAAACCTTGTCATCCATCCTACATACGTTAAATAGGCAAGTCTCGCTCGATCAATTGATTCAGTTTCGTCTATGCCCATTTTTTGATACAATTTTGCAACACAAGAAATTCTTTGTTCTTCCATATCTACTAAACGTGCTGCCACAACAGGATCATATTTAGCCCAAGTATAAATACCATTCTCAATTTTTTTATCTCGATTAAAACTAATCTGTAATAGCTGTTCTAAAGAGGCATCCTGTTGCTCCATACTTTGAACAATCAGCTTTGTTGCATGTACTTCCCAAAAGTCGAGCATAGAATCTAAAAGCTCTTGATGGTCACGAAAATAGTGATAGAAGCTTCCTTTGCTTATTTTTAGCAATCGAGCAAGTGCTTCAATGCGAACTTTATGTATCCCTTCATCAGCTAATTGTTGTAATCCTGCTTTTATCCAATCTTCCCTCGTTAATTGCATATCATCTCTCCAGTAAAATACGGTAGCGTATGTTTTACGTTAGATTACTACTATTCTCATTTTTTGTCAATTATTCATTCTGTTTATTTTTATGAACTTTAATGTTGTTGTTAATCATAATATTGATCGTCATCACCCTTGGTAAAATACAAGCACATACTAAAATTATTGACACATGTTTTTCGTTATTCTTCCCCTTTTCTCATTTCTTTGTGGGAAAATCCAAGGTTTTCAAGTTATCTTGTCCATAATCACAACAACTAAAATGTATTATCAAATAGATTTTCTGTTATGCCCAGTAAAATATCTTCCTCTGTAAATTCCAAAAAGATTTGGATGGTCCACAGCCTAAAACCCCTGAAGAAGCAGTTAGACTTACAAATGAAGCTAAACCAAGAGAAATTCCTTTATATGATGTTAATGGAGAGACTATTATTGGTAAGTTTATTGTAGGTGGATAGAAGTTGTTCTAGTATTGTACAGCTTCTATTTATATGAAAGAGAAAGTGTTATTAAAGTAACGTGGGCTTTGCTTCAATAAGGAGTAGAGCCTCTTTCTTCTTCAACTTACATAAGGAATTATTGTAACTGAACAGGACAAACTAAACCTAAATATAATTTAGGGTGATGATAGTGGATAAAAGTATTCCTCTTCTACTTCTTTTACTTTATATTCTTTCAAGTTATTGCCTCCAAACAGAATGTATGTTTCAAGAATGTACGTTCTGTTTTGCTGCGATATTTAATCACTGTAAATATTTACATTAAAAGGGTTGTTGTGGTAGTCAATGAGGTCGTTTAGAGGTCTAACAAACAAAAAAGTACACCACTATATAAGTGATGTACAAATTATTTAATATAATGTGTGACATTAAAGACAACTTCTTGATATTACTGTTTTATAATACATTCACTTGTCTTTAATTTTACAGAGTAATAACGGGGTTAAAAAAGTTATTTGATTTTTGATGTGAAATACTTTACTGTACTTAAAAAGATAATAATAAAGTCGGTTAAATCTAAAAGTTTATATATTTGCGCCCTGTTCTTAAAAAAATTACTTATACTAGCTGGTATAATTCAATAACTTAAATATAAAAATCATCAAAAATTTTTTGGTTAATATTATTTAATCACTATGGATAATTTATAATTAGCATGTTGGTTTAGTTTGGTTAAAAATCCATCTAGTACTTCATTAGAAGAAAACTTACACTCTAGAAGATAACAACCTTCACCACTAATTTTAAAGTTATTTATAATATATTCATGTTGTGTTTTTATAAAAGATAAATAGGGCTGATGTTGAACGTTTTTTGTATATATATTTATAAACGTATGTACAGGGTAGCCTAATTTTCGTTTATTTAATTTAATCGTATAACCTTCTATGACACCGTTCTCTTCTAACTTTATTACTCTAGATGACGTTGCTTGCCCTGTCAAATGAACTTTTCCTCCTAATTCTTTCATCGACATACGACCATTCTTCGATAATTCTCTTAATATTTTTTTATCTGTATCATCTAACATCGTTTCAAATCCTTTCATATTTCAAGTCAAACCATCTAAAAACTTGATTTTGAGCATGTAAAATTATCTACTTCGTATTTTATACTATTAGTAAATCTTGCAAAAGGAGGAGCACTTCATGAATATCAGGCTTATACGAAATGCAACGCTAGTTTTACATTATGCTGACAGGAAGTTTCTAATCGATCCTTTTTTAGCTGAAAAAGGATCGATTCCACCGTTTCCTAATACACCAAATCAAAATATGCCAAACCCTCTGGTTAGCTTACCAATTTCTATAGAAGAAATTATTCAGGTTGATGCTGTTATCATTACACACTTACACCCTGACCATTTTGACCAGATTGCTAAAGAGGTTTTACTTAAAGATATAAAAATCTATGCACAAAATGAAAAAGACGTGGAATCAATTAAAAAAGAAGGTTTTCAGAACGTTGAAGCATTAACTCATGCCATTAATATTGGTAGTATTACCCTAACTAGAACCGATGGAAAACACGGTACAGGGGACATAGGACATCTTATGGGGGAAGTTTCAGGTGTTGTATTTAATCATCCAAATGAAAAAACACTCTATATAGCAGGAGATACAATATGGTGCAGCGACGTTCAAAAGGTGATTAAAACTCATAATCCAGAAGTAATTGTTGTAAATGGAGGGGGTGCACAATTTCTTCAAGGGAATCCTGTAATTATGACTAAAGAAGATATTTATCAAACATATATGGAAGCTCAACATTCAACTATCATCGTTGCTCATATGGAAGCTGTCAATCATTGCTTACTAACTAGAAAAGAATTAAAAGCTTTCATCAATAAAAAAGGACTTTCCAACAATATTTTAGTACCATCTGATGGTGAAGTATCTCACTTTCTAATATAAATACCTATACGCTTTCTTTATCGAGCAATCAATCAGCGAAAACTTGAAGAAACACAGAAGTAAAAAACTTCGTGTTTCTTTTTTAAAAGCACATCCTGTTATTCAAAAAACAGAGTAATAGTAAGCTTAGTAGTAAATAGAGCGGCCATACGTTCGACTTTTTATAAAGATGCTGATGGTAACGGGGCTACTATAAATATACCTGCAAGTAAAAATCCAGTTAAAATTTTCAATTTCATTGGAGATGCTAATGATTCTATTTCTTCTGTTCGTACACATGCTCATGGAGATTATACGATTATATATGAAGATTTTGACGGGAACGGTCGAGCGCTTGGACTAGCAAACACGGGAGCTCTGTATAATTTAAGTAGCTCTATGGGCGATGGAGAAAGAATATGGAATGACGAAGTTTCCTCTGCTACTGTAAAATCAAATTAGAACCAAACAGAGCGTAATTGCATATTTAGTAAATAGAAAAAGGCTTGAAAACCTACAATTCAAGCCTTTTTAATTCTACTTAAAAATCCCCCAAAGTAAATTAAAATGCTTTATTAACGCTATGCATGAGTCTAACCCAATTTAGATCTATTGCATTATCTATTGGTTAAACCGCACTATGTCTACTTGTTATACATGTTCACCAATTTAATATTCTGGAGTTATTTATGCAAAAAATTTCTCTATTCGTCCTTAACTAAAGCTTGTTGCTGCGTTTTTTGATGAGTCTATTTTCATTTCTGTTTGCTAGCCTTTGATCTGATTCTTGTATTTGTTCTTGGTCCTTACTAGGAGTATTGAGTGCATCTAAAGGGATGTTGTTGATTTGATGATTTCGTAGCTCTTTTTTATCCATCATATATAGCTCCTTCTCTGGTTTTATTTTATATACAATGTAACTATTAATGGATATTTTATATCTTAAGACCGATTTATATACGAGGGATATTGAAAAATCACTTAACTATAGTGGGTCTTTAAACAGAATAAAAAATCCTTCATTTGCTAAAAGCAAACAACTGCGCTGTAATATATGGCAAGTCAGTGAGAAGAAGTATATTTTTTCATTTTAAGAATATGATTTTCCTTAGCTTGATGGTGATGTGTTATGCCCACTAATATGGAATTCAAAATGGTAGGTTTGAAATTATTAGAAGGAGCACTATCGTTAGTGTTAAATTTCTGAATATTATAAACTGTGTTGAAAAACTTCAATATCGCTTTTTTTCGACATAATTAGACAGTTATAATTTATTTAAGATTGATCAATCAAGAAATTAAGTGAAATGAAAATCAAAAAAATAATAGCTAATGTTTTATTAACAACAGGATTCGTTTTACTAGTTATGGCACTATATGAAGAAAACCATAGAAAGGAAAACGTATAGGTGATTTTTGATTTAATATTTGAGCACTAATAAAAAACGTTAGTAAGCGTGATATCTTCTTTTTGTAAACTCCCCAAAATGTGTATCTTTCTAATTCAGGAGTGACACACATCATCAGTCGCAAATAACAAATAATAGACAATTAATTTTAATTTTATAAAAAATGTTGATAAAATGCACTCTTCTATTTTTTCGACATAATCATGTAAAATGTTTTATCTTTATATAGTATTTTATTGATTGCGCGAGGTGAAAAACATGCAAAGTAAAGAAGAAATGATAGCGTTTTCGTTAACGGCAGGATTAATTATACCTGCTGTGGCATTATGTGGTGAAGATCATGAAGAGGAAAAAGGACATGTTATTTCTGATCTACCATTTGAATATTAATAGGGGGATCCCTAGTGCTATCAAATGAATGAAAATAAGAGAATTTCTAACTACATCAAAAAGAGAATATTTCGGTTCTATAGTAAAATTTTTAAATTAAAAGAATTGTCGAATAATATGAAACGGTTAATAATTTCTGTAATTCATTGTGTGTTGAAAAAACGAAGTCTTTCTTAAGACTTCGTTTTTTTTGTATAGAGCATGAATGGCATTAATTCTTTATCTTGCTGTTGATTTAAAATATCGACCTTAAATTATGTAATTTTGCATAATGTTACATAAATTCGGTATTTTCTCTTTTTTTTGACAAGAATAGACAGTATACTTTTTACAAGTTTAATATTTCAGAAAATTACGCGAGGTGGAAAACATGAAAAATAAAAAAACATTAGCTACAGTTGCATTAACAACAGGATTAGCTTTAACAGCTGTAACACCATATGGAGTCGGTCATGCAGAGGAAACAGATCAACTACAAGTTCAAATTCAGGAGGATTCGTTCCGTACAGGTGAACTTACACAACCATCACAAAAGGCACCAGAGAATGTAGTAAAAGATGCTCTTAAGGAGAAGGCAGAGCAAGCTTTGTCTCCAAAACAAGTGAATGGAGAAACGGGAGTAGATTATAAGGTTCTTCAAAAACGTGGTTCTTATGATGGAACTACACTTGTGCGTATGCAACAAACATATGAAGGAAAAGAAGTATATGGGCATCAATTGACTGCACACGTAGATAAAAAGGGTGTTATTAAAAGTGTTTCAGGAGATAGCGCGCAAAATTTAAAACAAGAAGATTTAAAGAAGCCTATTAATCTATCACAAGAAGAAGCGAAACAATATATTTATACGAAGTACGGGAATGATATCAAGTTTATTTCTGAGCCAGAAGTAAAGGAAGTTATTTTTGTTGATGAAAATAATGGACAAGCCAGCAATGCATACCAAGTTACATTTGCTGCTGCAACACCAAACTATGTATCTGGAACTTATTTAGTGAATGCTCATAATGGTGATATGTTAAAAAATATGGTGCAAGAATCAGGTTTAAAAGCAAGTGAAAAGCTTGTTGGGGCCTTAAAGGAAAGTAGAAAAAGCAACCTTACATCATTAACTGGGACAGGAAAAGATGATTTAGGTATATCTCGTACATTTGGTATTTCTAAACAAAGTGATGGAAAATATGCGCTTGCTGATTACACAAGAGGGCAAGGAATTGAAACGTATGATGTAAATTACAGAGATATTACGAAAGAGGAAAGATATTACCCTGGTAAACTAGCAACTAGTACTTCAACAACATTTAATGATTCAAAGGCGGTAAGTGCTCATTACTTAGCAACAAAGGTATACGATTTTTATAAAGATAAATACAAACGTAATAGTTTTGATAATAAGGGACAAAAAGTAGTTTCAGTTGTACATGCTTGGGATTCTGAAGATACAAATGATCCGAAAAATTGGCAGAATGCATTAAGTGCTGATAATGGTAGTATGCTTGTATACGGAGATCCTATTGTAAAGGCATTTGACGTAGCGGGACATGAATTTACACATGCGGTTACATCTAGTGAATCAAATCTTGAATATTCCGGAGAATCTGGTGCGATTAACGAGGCGTTATCTGATATTATGGGAACAGCTATTGAGAAATACATAAATAATGGGAAGTTTAACTGGACAATGGGAGAACAAACTGGATCAGTGTTCCGTGATATGGAAAATCCATCTTCAGTTCCTTCTTCAGCTGGAGTACCGTATCCAGATGATTATAGTGAATTTAACAATTTTAATGGATGGGATAATGGAGGCGTTCATTTCAACTCAAGTATTATTAATAAAGCTGCGTATTTAATTGCAAAAGGTGGAACTCATAACGGCGTAACTGTAAAAGGTATTGGCGAGGATAAAATGTTTGATATTTTCCATTATGCAAATACTGACGAATTAAACATGACTTCTGATTTCTCTGAATTGAGATCGGCATGCATTCGAGTTGCAACAAATAAGTATGGGGCGAACTCAGCTGAAGTTCAAGCAGTTCAAAAGGCTTTTGAAGCAACGAAAATTAAGTAAGCGAGAAATATAGTTCTTATCCGTATTGATGAACTCAGCGCATAATGGTTGTATAAGCAGGAAATAGGCCCTGTTCTGCCATTGTTTCGACAACATTATGGGAAGTTAGATAGTACCTTAGGTATTATCTAACTTTTTATGAAATAAAATGTCGAAAAATTTGTTTTTTATGATAATATTATTATAATAGGATGAGGAATATTATGGATACACATATAATAGCAAAAGAAGAAATAATAACATTATTAAGCAGTTGGTATAATGCAATTATTTCTCAACATATAATAAAAGCTAAACACTTGAAAGAAGAAATTGATAGAAATATTTATAATATTGAAGAGGACTCTAATATCTCTATCTATTATTCACTACTTAACTTTAGATATAATTTATTGGTTTGTGATATAGATGGTTCTAAAGATTGTTTAGAAAAGATTGCTCCATTTCCAGAGCAAACCGAAACATTTTTGAAGTATTATTATCATTTCTTCAAAGCTATTTATGCAATTTCAGTTGGAAATCATAACGAAGCTAAAGAACAATATGAGAAGGCTGAAAAACTTTTAGCAACTATTCCAGATGAATTAGAAAAGGCTGAATTTGATTACATGTTTGCAGTATTCCATTATCAATCCTTAAACCCGTTGTTGGCTGCTAAATATGCTAATAAGGCAAAAGAGGTATTTTCGAAGCATACAGGCTATGAAATGAAAGTTGCTTCCTGTCAAAACACCATAGGACTTGCTTGCACTAAACTTAGGCTGTATGAAATTGCGGAGGAAAATTTCATTTTAGCTCTTAGAATATTTAAAAAATATAGTGAGGAACAACTAATAGCTAAAGTGAAACATAATTTAGGATTATTATATGCTGATCAAAGCCTTTCAGAGTTAGCGATTAAGTATTTAAAAGATTCTATAAAAAATAACCCTAAAACTATGTTTTTATTAGCAAGGGAGTATTATAAGTTAGGAGAAAATCTTCTTGCTGCAGATCTAATTGAGCAAGGATATAATCTTACAAAACTTAAAGAATATAAGTGCCATTTTGCTATCTTAAGAGAACTGAATAAGGAAGCAGAGATTGAGGAACTAGAGAAAGTTATTATGACAGGAATATATTTCTTCAAGAAAGAAAATCTATGGGGTCATGTAAAAGAATATGCTTCAATTCTTGGAAATAAATTCTATGATCTCAACAAATATGAACAAGCCAGTAGATATCTTCACATTGCCCTAGATGCTGACAAAAAAGATTTGGAGAAGGGAGCATAAAATTAATGAAAAAAGTACTTTTAACTGTAATGATTTTTACAGGGATTTTATCTTTTGGTGTTGCTAATCAATCTATTGAAAAGCAACCAGCTAAAGCTAAACTACTTTGTTTAGATCATGGAGAAACTATCTAATTGAAAAAAGAGAGTGCCTTTTTTGAAAAAGGGACTCTCTTTTCGTATTTATTTTATTATTTATGATTCACATACGTATCAAACCATAAGTGGATATATCCAGCTGTAATACGTTGTGCTTCCATTAAACGCTTTCCAGTCACCGGTGTTACTTCAGCACGCCATTTATCAGCAGCGTCTTGTGATATAGCGGCATCTAGAAACCACTTTTTCGTCTTATCATTAACAATTAATGGGAAATCAGCTTTTGCTCCAACTGCAGAAGCATGAACCCAATCTTCTGGATTTACACTTTTCCAGTTCCAATAGCCATTTCCATCTTTTACTTTATAATTGTCTTTCACAGTATCGACGAAATTTTCATATTTTGAGTGTAAGGCAACTGGAAGCGAAA